>CAZPJZ010000181.1:0-5318 GCA_964586995.1 uncultured Pirellulales bacterium
CTGCTGCTGTTTTGCGATGATGTTCGATGAATCATTCTACGATCCGGCGAAGAATGAATACACCATCGACTCTTTTATCGACCGTGGCGTCCGCGAGTTCGGCGGTTACGATGCCATTGTACTCTGGCACGCCTATCCGAGAATCGGCTTCGACGACCGCAACCAATTCGACTTCTACCGCGACATGCCGGGCGGACTGGCCGGCTTGAGGACTTTGAGCCGGGCGATCCATAAACGCGGACTCAAGGTATTCATCGACTACAACCCCTGGGACACGGGCACCCGCCGGGAAGACAAATCCGACATTGACGTCTTGGTCGAACTGATCAAGACAATCGAGGCGGATGGCATTTTTCTGGATACGCTTGCTGAAGGGGCAGCGGAATTTCGCCGGAAGCTGGATGCCGCCCGAGCAGGGGTCGTTCTGGAGTCCGAGCTGACTCTGCCAACAGAGCGAATCTACGACCATCACATGTCCTGGGCCCAATGGTTCAAAGACAGCGCCGTGCCGGGCGTGCTGTGGAACAAGTGGTTTGAGCGACGGCACATGATGCACCAGATTAAGCGGTGGAATCTCGACCACACCGAAGAGCTGCACACCGCCTGGATGAACGGCAGCGGTATACTGGTGTGGGAAAATGTTTTCGGCTCATGGATGGGCTGGAACGCCCGCGACCGCGCTATGCTCAGAGCGATGCTGCCCCTACAGCGCCGCTACGTCCGGCTTTTCGCCGGCGAGGGATGGACACCACTGGTTGAAACCGAAAAGCCCGATGTCTACGCAAGCCTGTGGGAAGGTAGCGGCATCCGCCTGTGGACCTTAGTCAATCGCAGCCAGGATAAGGTTGAAGGCGTATTGCTCAAAGTGCCGCATGTGGAAGGCGCTCGCTACTTTGATCTGGTAGCCGGCCGCGAGGTCACACAGATCCGCAACGGCATAGCATTTCTGCAAGGCTCGATTGATGCCCGCGGCATAGGGGCGTTTGTATCCGGCCGAGGCGACAACCTGGGAGCGGACTTCAGCGATTTTCTGGCCAAACAGGCGGAACTTCGGTCACAAGCGAGTTCCGACACCACATTCCTCGTACGGAAGGAAACGCTGCGTGAAATTGTGCCCACCAGAAAGTGCAGACAAGACGAGGTTCACGACGGCATGGCGGTAATTCCAAAGGCAGAATTGGAAATAGAGGTGAAGTTCAGAAATCGTGAGTGCGGATTCTATCAAGTCCCTCAACTGGATGAATCGACCCATCCCAGTCGCGGCCTGCATCAAATTGTCAGCTTCAAGCGAGACGTTCACGTGGCAGCGTATGCCATCGACCTGACGCCTGTGACCAACGCTGAATTCGCTGAGTTTTTAGGGGCGACCGGCTACAAGCCAAGACACGGCGAGAATTTCCTCAAGCATTGGAAAGATGGCGCTCCGCCCTCTGGACTTGAGAATCATCCCGTTGTTTACGTTGACCTGAATGATGCGCGAGCCTATGCCAAATGGGCGGGTGAACGCCTGCCCACGGAAGACCAGTGGCAATACGCCGCCCAGAGCGCCGACAACGGCACCTACTCTTGGGGCAAGGTTTGGGAATGGACCGAAAGCGAGCGAAGTGACGGCCGCACGCGGTTCTGCATCATTCGCGGAGGCTCCTTCTATAAGGCGGAAGGTTCGCATTGGTATGCGGACGGAGGCCCGCAAGCGTGCAACTTCGCGGCGAAGTTTATCCTGATGTGGCCGGGACTCGACCGCTGTGCGACGATAGGTTTTCGCTGTGTGATTGACCTGGACGATGAATAGTGGCTATCGACTCAGGCGGAACAGCCGAATTTCATTGGAATCATTGGGTTTTGCGACCTCAGCGTAGACCCAGACTTCGTCATCGACGTACATCCAGTGCGAATAGCGCCAGGTATGAAAACGCTCGCTGGGTGTGGTACTAACTATCAGCGGCGAATCCGGCGTGAGGTCAATGATATGGTGCAGATCGAAAGTGAAAGCCAGGCCGGTCGCGATATTGTATACGGGGTCGTACCAGTCGGTATTGGAGCCTTCATAGATGAAAAGGTAACCGGCTCCCACCGGCAAGACGCTTGCCGGTCGCACATAGAAATCGTGCCAGCCGACCAAATCCATGATGGGCTGGTACGGGCTGCCGACCGGCTCCCAGTGCTCGCCGTCTTTGCTTCGGAAATGAAATACCCGCTCCGTTTGACGAATGACGCCGATAACATAGCAGTGATAATATCCTTCGGCGTGGATGATAAATGGGTCCTTGTACGCGCTGACTATGACATCACGGGGATACGATTTCGGCCTGGCGGCGATAACCACCTCGGCCGAAGCGGGCTGAATCTTCGTCGGGTCATCTGCATCGGCAAATTTTATGATGCACCACGGCCCACTTTCCCACGGGCCGCAGGCGTAGAGTTTGAATCGGCCGGTCTTGGGATCTATCAACAGACAAGGCCGCTCAAAGCCCGGTATGGGCACATCTTGTCTTGGGATGCTGTGCACCTTTTTGAAGTGTATGCCGTCCTCGCTGCGCAGGATGCGAATTTCGTATCCTCGCAGGCCGCGGGGCGAATCAGCCGTCCTCATGCGGCAGGCCAGCCAGAATACTCCCGTCTTATCCCGGACCACCGAGGGTGCACCAGCCCACCACTCAGGCTCATCTTTATCGGGCTGAAGGATAACATCGTACGTTTTGAACCTTTCCGGGATGCTTCCGAAGAGGCCCTTGACCTCGGCAGGCACCGGCTTGAAGCCGGAATCCTGGCCGAAGCAGATTGCGCATTGGGCCAACATGAAAATAATGAATGCGAAGTAATAGCGGTGACTTCTGGCCTCGAACCGACCTGTTCCTGCCATGACAGCTCTCCTTGCCAGTCTCTGGTAAAATGCCGACATAAGCTGCCCGCCTTTGGCGGCAGCGGACGGCAGTCGGGTTATGATACCAAAAATCTGGTGAGTTTGAACTCCAGTGAAACAGATTGCACAGATTTCCAGGACTTTCATTGCGGGTCCAAGGTCCGCTTTGCGATATCCGTAATTGTACGTATTTTGCCCAGAGAATGCACTAAATGTGTTAAGTTCGTTCCCTAAACGACCGATATGCTTGATGCGGGAGACTGTTTTGTTCAAAGGATTAGCTCTCTTTGGAGACAAGTCACGTAAGAGAAGCGGCGATGCGGAAAAAGACGCGCTGGTTCAGGGTGTTTAGTATGGATAATTGTCTGAGCAGTCAAAAAACGAGGCATGAGATGATCAAGGCCAAGCAGCTAATGACGACAAACGTCATTACCGTGACGAGGGAAATGCCGGTGACCACAGTCGCACAGCTCTTGCTCGAGCACAATATCACGGGTGTGCCAGTGGTCGAAGAGGACATGACGTTGGTGGGGATGGTTACCGAAAAAGACGTGCTGAAATTGCTTTACGCCGGCCAGGAGGCAAGAGCAAAAACCGTCGAAGAGTTCATGACCAGGCCGGCGATTCACTTTGACGAGGAGGAATCCCTCAGAGATATTGCGGATTGTCTGATAAATTACGATTTCAGAAGAGTCCCCATCACATCGGGGGCCAAGGTAGTCGGTGTAATCAGCAGGCACGATATTCTCAATTATGTGGTCCAGACACAAATCGTTGAGCTTGTCACTTGACAGGATGCCCTTGGCGTTCCTATCTTCATGGCCGAGAGCACGGAATTCTCTGCGTGCAGAATCGACGACTGAGCAAGTGTCTTTCGGATGAGAATGTTACCTCGTAGTAATTCCGGACCGATGGGGACTGAGCAAGAATGAGAGCAGTCAAACTCTGCTGGGTGGTGCTGCCGCTGGCATTCGTCGCCGTCAGTTGCACAAAACAACCTGTTAAGTCACTATATGAAGCCGCTGCTGCGGGCGACATTGCCCAGCTCCAACTGCATTTGGCCAGAGGCACCGATGTGAACAGGGCAAATCAAGATGGCCAGACGGCCTTACACTGGGCCAGCGCCGGGGGCCACAAGGATGCGGTCGAGCTGCTACTTGGCTGCGGCGCCGATGCGGATGCTAAAGACAAGTACGGCAACACCCCGTTGCACTTTGCCGCTCGTGCGGGCGCCAAAGATGTTGCCGAGCTGCTTCTTGCCAAAGGCGCCGAAGTCGGCGCGGAGGACCAGAACGGCAAAACGCCTCTGCACTCGGCGGCTTCGTACGGGCACAAAGAGATGGTTGATTTTCTGCTCGCCGAAGGCGCCGATGTCCACGCCAGAGATAAGTACGGCCGAACGGCCTTGCACTGGGCGGCCATGTACGGCCACGAGGAAGCGGCCGGGTCCCTTATCGCCAATGGTGCTGATATTGAGGTAAAAGATAAGTTCGGCAAAAGGCCTTGGTCATTGTCCGTAGAGCAAGGGCACTACGATTTCCTGGAGCTGTTACGGCAACACGGGGCCAAGGAGGATGAGCCAGACGGCGAAAAAATCAAGGACATGAATTAGCACCGCACCACCGTTAGGGCGGAAAATCTTATCCGGGTTACGAAGTTCGGATGATCAGGATTTAGAATTCGGAAGTTAGAATTTCGTTTCGCCGGAAGGCCCGGTCAGGTTAACCGGACGGCAAAAATGTCCGATATATTAACGCTGGAACACGGCTATATCGTAGAATGGGCGGCACAATCCAGCAAAAAACTGGGTTTAGCGGCCCGATTAGGCAGAAGAAATGGCGGACCTTCAAACCAGACCGACTTCTGTAGCGCAACTGAGTATCCGGCGTTACTTGTACGATACCGGGAGGTACAAACCATGAAATTCAACACATTATCCTTATATGCGGACTTTATCAATTTTCTTCGCAAGGAAGCTGCCAAGCTTCAAAGACACGTCAGAATCGGGAACCTGCTGCTCACCTTCAGGCTGATAAATACGGTTCACCTTTCAGCCGAGAGCAAGCTCACGTACGCGTATCTGTTCTTTCACAGACACGACGTCACCGGGTTTAGAATACCCGTACTGAGCGACAAGCTGGGAATGACAGCTCACCAGATACGCAATAGCTTGAAGGAGCTGCAAAGTACAAGCCATATCAAGCTAATCACTACCCAGCAAGCCGCTGATTGGTCCGCGCTGACTTATTACTATGAGATAGTGGACCCCACAAGATACGGGATGCTTGACCTGGATGAGCAGCAACCTGCGGCAGAAGAGAAGATGGAGCTATCCGCAATCTCGTAATAGCTCCTGTCTTTCTTCGAATTGCCACTACTTCCGATTATTAGGGACAGCCACGAATGGCGTTTCCTTAAACGTGTTAACAGAAAAGGTCTCCCAAGTCGATAAAAA
>CAZPJZ010000182.1:0-5296 GCA_964586995.1 uncultured Pirellulales bacterium
TACGGCGTCGTCCTTGTGATTGACGGGCCGGATGCCCAGGAAAATAAAAAGGCCAGGCAGGCAGCCTCTGCCGTCATCAAGCAGGTCGGCGAGCAAATGGAATGGATGCCCAAGCCCATTGCCCATCCTCCGGCGCTGGTCGAAGTAGATTCAGGATCCATTTCACGGGAAAAGGTCCTGCTGTGGAGCCTGGGTTTGGACACCAACGACATAGGCCAGCCGCACGCAGCGGTGTTCTATGGCCGGGGCCGATGGATCGGGCCGATGTTTGTAGGCGAACAGATAACCGAGGACAATCTGGCCGCGGTGCTGTTTGTAATCGGTGCCGATTGTGAGTGTGGCTTCGACCACCGATGGTTGCAGGGGACCATGCTGCCTGCTCGATGGGACCAAAAGCTGCAAGCGCAGGCCGCGGAAAGTCTGGGATTCGATCCTGAGAATCCCATGGTCAAGGCCGAAATCAGTTGGATTGTCAGAAGGGGATATCCTGCCTACTCAGCCGGCGCGCCTCTTGGCTATCAGGAATTGGTCGTAGAGTCGCAGGGCGACGACCAGGCCCGGCAGCCGGGCAGCGCAGCGGACCAGAATATGGTTGTACCGGTGCGGACCGTCGCGCAGCCGGCACAGCAAGAGCCCGCTCTGGCTGAAGCCAATGCGCCCTGGCAAACGCCGCTATACCTCATTGCCAGTTTGGCGGCCCTGGTTTTGGCGATAGGTTTATTCATCCTGTACCGAGCGGGCAGGAGAAATATATGACGACGGCGGCCCTTGTCTTCAAAGAAATCCTTCATCGCAAGACCAACGCTCTGCTCAGCGTGCTGGCGGTCGTTGTGGCGGTCGCCCTGTTCATATCGTTTTTTACGGCTGGCAAAGCCTCCAACCGCGAGACCGCTCGTCTGATGTTACAGATGGGCTATAATCTCCACATCGTACCCGCCGGTACGGATATGAACCAGTTCTTGCTCACCGGCCTGACCGATAAGACCATGCCGCAGAAATACCTGGACGACCTCGCTTCACGAGCAGGCTTCTCCTATAACCACTTGCTGGGCACTCTGCAGCGTAAGATATCGTGGCAGGGCTCGGAGGTGATTTTGACCGGTTTGGCCCCGGAGGTCTGTCCGCCCGGGCACAAGACCCCGCCCATGGTTGCTCCTATCAAGCAGAGCACGGCCTATATCGGGCATATCATCGCAGGTAAGCTGGGGCTAAAAGAAGGTCAGATGATACAGATCGCTGGTCTGGAGTTGAAGGTAACCAGGCTGCTGTTTGAGCAGGGCGGCGTCGATGACATTCGCATCCAGTGCCATTTGAAGGATGCACAGAGGATTCTGGACCTGCCCGGCCAGATCAGTCAAATCCAGGCAGTCGACTGTCTTTGTTTTGTTGACACAGATGACCCGGTGTCCATCCTGAGGAAGGAAGTCGCATCCATCCTGCCGGATGCGCAGCTAATTCAAGCAAAACCCATGGCCATGGCCCGCACGAAGCAGCGGCAGATGGTGCAGAGCGTATTTGCTATCATCACACCTTTTGTTGTTATCGCCTGTGGGGTATGGATTGGCGTGCTGGCAATAACGAACGTCCGGGATAGGCAGCAGGAAATTGGAATTATGCGGGCTCTGGGATATGGCTCGGCCAAGGTCACGGCACTGCTGCTGGCAAGAGCCGTTCTGATCGGGCTGCTCGGTGCGTTTGTTGGGTTCTTGGTGGGGACCCATCTGGCTGAGCATTTTGGCCCGGATATTTTCAAGATAACCGCCAAGACGACAGTAAGGCCTGAATTGTCGCTGCTGGTGTGGTCGCTGATTCTTGCCCCGCTGTTTTCAGCGGTTTCCAGCTTTATCCCGGCCATGATTGCCGTGGCCTACGACCCGGCCGTGACCTTGAGGCAGGAGTAGTTATGGTTCGCTTGGAAAACGTGGTAAAGACCTACCAGACTCCCAGAGGACCGGTCAACGCGCTATCCGGAATTACCCTTAGAATCGAAAAGGGGCAGTTCGTCGCCATCCGCGGCCCCAGCGGCAGCGGAAAGACGACCCTGCTGATGACCATCGCAGCCATGTGCCGGCCGACCGGCGGAACGGTCTGGATCGAACAACAAGACCTTTATGCACGGAGCCGCCAGGCCAGGGCAAGATTCAGAGCAGAGAATATCGGCTTTGTTTTCCAAATGTTCTACCTGGTGCCCTATCTGAATGTCATTGAGAACGTGGCTCTGGCGGGCGGCACGGTCGGCAATAAAAACAGCAAGGCTCAGGCGCAAGAACTGCTAAAAGAATTCGGCTTGGCCGACCGGGCTTATCATAAACCTTCGGAGCTCAGCGCCGGCGAGAAGCAGCGTACCGCCGTGGCCAGAGCATTGCTCAACCGTCCGAACATGGTGCTGGCCGACGAGCCGACCGGAAACCTCGACCCCGACAATGCGGCCGCCGTGCTCGGATATATCTCGCAATTCCATCGACAGGGCGGCACTGTGGTTCTGGCGACCCACGGCCTGGCCGCAAACAAGTTTGCCGACCGCGCCATTTACCTGCAAAAAGGCACCGTTGTAACCGGTGCAGGCGTAGGGTGCGATATTTCGCACCATTTTCAAATGCCCACTCGCCCTGGGCAAGCCCCGTGAGATAATTTCCTTGTGTCCCATTACCTTGCCTGAGGGGGGCGTATCTCACGGGGCAAGTCAGAATACGTCCGAGAATATTCAAAAATCTGCTTGACGTCGAAACGTTGGATTTGGTATAAATACGTTAGTTTACGTCTGTGGTGGCGGACTGTGGGGTTTTTGTAACAGGAGGAGTTGCATCTATTAGCTTTGAAGGAGGAACATAATGGGCGGAAAATTCACATGTTTAGGTTTTCTACTTACAGTGCTGGGCGTCGCGGGCATTGCTTTGGCTCAGTTACCGACGGACGTGGTTATTATCATGCCCGACACGCCGCCGATTATCGACGGTATTATTGACGAAGTCTGGTCGCTGGCGACGAAGCAGTTCATGACCATTTCTGTGGGGGAGGGCGTTCCGAGCGGTCCTGCCGATTGCTCTGGTAGCTGGCAGGCGCTATATGACTCGACATATCTGTATGCCCTGATCGATGTCAATGATGACCTGCTGTACAACGACACTGCCCTGTCGGATTCATGGCAGGATGACAGCGTCGAGTTGTACATAGATGGGGACAACAGCAAAGGGCCACAGGGCGCCCCTAGTAGTGACAGGAACGACCTTCAATACCGCTTTGGGTGGAACCCGGACGCCCCTACCTCGGACATGTGGGAGTACTTCCATAGGCCCGATAGTCTGGAAGGCGTGGAATACATGATGGTTGAGACCGACGACGGGTATCTTCTTGAGATCAAGATTCCGTGGACGGCGATTCTGGGACACCCTGGCGCGCCCGTGGGCCAGCGGATCGGCATCGACTGTTTCATCAACGATGATGACGACGGCGGCAATACGCGCGAGCACCAGGTCGCCTGGCACGCCACGGATGGAAGCGGCTGGAATACTCCCAGCATGTGGGGCACGGCGTTGCTTGCTCCGGGCGATAAGGCCGCCAATCCCAAGCCGACCGATGGCGCCGAGGACGTTAGGGGACAGCAACTGATGCAGTGGGTAGCAGGACGTTCGGCTGCCTATCACGATGTGTATTTCGGCACCAATCCCACGCCTGGCCCCGATGAGTTCAAAGGCCGACTGCCAGTTGGCATGGCCGTCTATTACCACCAACCCGGTCTGACGCCGGGGACAACTTACTACTGGCGGATCGATGAGATCAAGGCAGACGGAGTCACCAAGTTCACCGGCGATGTATGGAGCTTTACCACCGCGTCCTTGAAGGCCTGGAAGCCCAAACCGGTCGATGGGGCCGCAAACGTGTTCATTGACGTGGCGCTGAGCTGGAACGCCGGGTGGGGTGCGCTGATACACCATGTATACCTCGGTGACAGTTTTGGCGACGTAGAGGCGGGTGCTCCATCGACGTACAAGGGCCAGATGGCAGAGACCACCTATAATGCCAAATCACTGAAGACCGAAACGACTTACTATTGGCGGGTCGACGAGTTCGACGGCACAAACGTGGTTAAAGGGGATATCTGGAGCTTCAAGACGGTGCCCGCCGGCACAGGACATGTCGTGCGGGAGTGGTGGCTGGATATCACCGGAACAAGTGTTACTGACTTGACGGGCAATGCACGCTACCCCGACGCGCCGGATGGCGTGGAGCTCGTATCCAGCTTTGAAGGGCCTGTAGATTGGCGGGACAACTATGGCAGCCGGCTCCGCGGCTGGCTGTTTGCGCCCATGACGGGAGATTACACCTTCTGGATCGCCAGCGACGACAATAGCGAGCTGTGGCTGAGCACCAATGAGGACCCGATCAACAGACGTAGGATCGCTTCGGTGCCCGGTTGGGTGCCTTCCCGCGACTTTGATAATACCGGCGGCGGGGCGGGCGGCCCTGAGCAGAAATCACAGCCGCAGCATCTCGTTAAGGGCCAGCGCTATTACATCGAGGCGCTGATGAAGGAAGGCACCGGCGGCGACAACATTGCGGTCGCCTGGCAGGGACCTATCAGCCCCACGCGGCAGATCATAAGCGGTGATTACGTCGGCGCCACTCCGTTGCTACCGGCCAAGGCTTATGCGCCGGGGCCCGGTAACGGGGCTACGGACGTGAGCCATGCCGTCACGCTGACCTGGATGGCCGGAGGCAAGGCGGCGCAGCACGATGTGTACTTTGGTACCAATGCGGCGGCGGTTGCCAACGCCGACACCGGCACGGCCGGCATCTATCGAGGCAGGCAGAATCTGGATGCCACAAGCTATGTGCCCCCGGAAAGCCCGCTGCCGTGGAACGCCACGTACTCTTGGCGTGTCGATGAGATTAACAGCGGCGAGCCCGAAAGCCCGTGGAAAGGCGACGTATGGAGCTTTACCACCGCCAACTATCTGAAGGTCGAGGACTTTGAGGGCTACGACGATTTGTGCAACCGGGTATTCTACACGTGGAGGGATGGCTGGGGCTACTCGGCTGATCCGACCTGTGGCGTGACCGCTTATGGCGGCAACGGCACCGGCTCTACGGTTGGTAACCTCGATGCTCCATTTGCTGAGCAGACTATTATTCATAGCGGCGCCCAGGCTATGCCCTTTGAATATGACAATACGCCGGCGACGGGCAAAGCCCTGTACTCAGAGACCCAACGCGAGTGGACCACGGCCCAGGATTGGAACCGAGAAGGCGTCAAGGCGCTGACGATATGGTACCGGGGCAGGCGCGCCTCGGTCGG
>CAZPJZ010000183.1:0-5275 GCA_964586995.1 uncultured Pirellulales bacterium
CTGGTCAAGGAATTCGAGAAACCGGCGGCGGTGGTGGTCAAGCATCTTAATCCGTGCGGCTGTGCCGTCGATGAGGATATTCTCGTGGCATACCGCAAAGCCTACGAGGGCGACGTGGTCAGTGCGTTCGGCGGCATCATCGCTTTGAACAGGAAAGTCGATGTTGAGCTGGCACGGACGATTATGGAGTCCTACAGCCGATTCGGAAAGGCACTGGGCGCGGATGGCTTTTTCGCCGAGGTCATCATCGCCCCGGAATTTGACGAGGAGGCAATCGAAATAATAAGGACGCTAAAAAGCTGGGGCAGCAGGGTTCGATTGTTACAGACCGGGCCGCTCGACAGAAAAAAGATTGACCGAGGCGAATACGACGCTCGCTGCGTGGTCGGCGGAATGCTCATGCAGCAGAGGGACCTTGTCGGCTGGGAGCCGGACAAGCTGACGTACCCGACAAAAGCCAGGCCCTCCGCCGAGCAGCTTGAGGACCTGAGAATTGCCTGGCTTACCGCCAAGCACACCAAGAGCAATACCATAGTGCTGGTCAAGAACAAGAGGGTCATCGGCGTAGGGGCCGGCCAGATGAACCGGGTCGAGTCCGGCCTGATCGCCTTTAAGCACGCCGGCAAGGAGGCCAAGGGCTGCGCAATGGCCTCTGATGCGTTCTTCCCGTTCCCGGATAACGTGGAAAATGCTGCCGAGGCGGGCGTAGCTTGCATTGTTCAGCCGGGCGGCTCGAAGAAGGACGATGAGGTCATCGCCACGGCAGATAAGCACGGCATCGCGATGGTCTTTACCGGCAAACGCCACTTTAAGCACTAATCTCGTTCTGCGTCTTGCGTATCGCGTGCCGCGCGGTTGCCGCGGGCGGAGGGCACGCCCGTCCTACAGTTGCGCGCTGGCTCTGTGCCCCGCAGGATGCTAACCGGTTTTTGCCTGGCGTTTAGCCCTGCCACCTGTGGGATGGGCTTGCCGCCGGCAGAGAGCCTACCCCCGAGCCTGTTGAAGGGTCCGGGGGTTGATCAAGTCAGTCTGCGCCGAGCACAGTTACGGTTGGCGGCTGCAAGTTATCCAGGCGTTTTTTCAATTGGCTCAGTCGATATTCCGACAGCTCTAACGCCTGCGTTGCCAGGCGTATTCGTGAGATTGCCGGATCAACCGCGGTGAGCATTGTTAGCTGTTTTTCCGTCTCTTTGAGCTGCCTGCCGACGACATCAAGCTCAGCTTTTTTCTCGGCCAGGTTGATCATCATGTCAGCCAGGTCGCTGTTGAGTCTGGCCAGCGAGTCGCCTCCCGCAGCCTTGGTGAGATCTTCACGCCTCTTGGCCAGCTCTATCTTTGTTCTGGCAAGTTTCTCTTCTGCATCGATAAGCTCGGTGGGTACGGTCCTTCCAGCGTCGATGACCTTCTTGATAATTGCCCATTGCTGAGTTTGCGCTTCGAGTAACCGCTGTAGTTCAACAGTGACGGGGTCGCCGCTCGTCTTGGCAGCCGCCTGTTCGTTTATTTTGGCGATCTGCTGTTCAATTGCTGAACGGCGGGCCTCTAATCGAGCGATGTCCATTTCGAGCCTTTGCCTATCCCGGACCAGGTTGTGCTTGTCCGCGACGAGCAATTCTTCAGAGACATCCGTACGAATATCCGTGGGGATATCTATCCTAATGGTTTGCAGGAATTCCTGGATTTTCTGGTGGATTTGAGGTGTTTGGAGGATGGCCAGCTTTTTGCCCAGGTAGGCTCTAACGGTGCCTTCTCCCATGCCAGTATCATACCAGGTATCCGGTTCTATTGTTTCCTGGATAACCTCTGCTAATTCATCGGCGACCCGAAAAGGACCAGGCACTTCATAAACCCTTGTTTCCAGTCTCTGTGGAAGCGATTCTGGGGTCGCCACCGTGATCACTCCATTCTGGACGGAGTACACGATCTTTGCAAAGCCGCCCGCAACCGCTTTTAGCAGCAGTTCCAGTGTCGTGCCGAGCCGAACCGTCGATATGCCGTCCATATTGATGGGCGTAGTCGGCTCGATTTGAGCGTTATCCAGCAAATCTCGCCAGAGAACAACTATCTTCAACGGTGGTTCCGTCGAACTCCTCAATACGTTCACAGCTTCACTAAGAGGCATGGTCGGCGACAACACTGAAAGGTCAACAATCTGGTTCAACTGCTCGTACACGGCCTCGTCAGCGGGGTCGAGTTTGGCTGCCGGGCTTGGGCTTACTGCTGTGGCCTGTTCCATTAGCCTTGAAAGTTGTGCTTGCGTTTTGTCACGCTGGCCCTGAGCAAGCGCGATTTGTTCTTTAAGTCTGCTCGTGTGATTGTGAAAAGCTCTCATCAGGGCACTGTCCAGGTTCTTGACCAGTGCGTTCATAAACTCCTCCGCGGCTGGTTTGACGGGTTGGCCAATGACTACTTCTCTAAGATCTACATCCAGACGGAAAAGAAGCTCGCGCTCTGCAGCAAGGCTCGGAAAGCCTATCGCAATCGGACATCCTCTGGCTGCAGCGCTAGCCATCTGCGAACGCGCGTGACAAGCACTGCAATTCTGAGCCTGGTATGCGTCGAGAGGTCGACGTCGTGCAGACGCGGTACCGGATCGTTGTGAACTGCTGGAGGTACGCGCACTCAGCCGCTTTGACTCCTGCCTCATCATTCCATACTCCCCGTACTCTTCCAGCAGCGCCGTGTACCCTTCCCCCATCATCTGCATGTACTCATCGCCGTACAATTCGTCCTGCGACGTTGGTCTGCGTACGCCCGACAGTCTTGCCGATGGGCCCACAGGCTCACCCGACAAGGCAGATACAGGGTCAACATCTAAGAACTCGTCGACGAGCGGGACGCCCAATACCTCCCGTGCGGCCTTTCCACCGACGCTGGTGCTGCGCAGCAGGCCCTCGATGGTCTCTGTATCCAAAGGCAACACCGCCGGATCACAAGTGACCTTCACTATGCAGCTTGCGGTGCGAGTGTTTGAGAGCTGCGATTCGACCATTGCTCTAGCTGAGAGGGCAGCTAAAAAAGTGACAGCCGCCAGAGGAACTAACCATTTTGCAGTTTTCATAGCCAATCCCTTTCTAAATTTGCGTCTTAGGCTTATTTCTTTCGATTTCTGATAATCGCTGCCGGGCCATTTCAGCCGACTCAGTCTGGGGGAAAAGTTCAATAGCCCGCCGGTAGGCCCGGATGGCGGAATCTGTCTGGTTAAGCTCGCGGTACATGCGATCGGCCTGGTAGACGATGATGAAGGCCGTTTGTTCAACCTGCTTCTGGACCTCTTGGACGGGGTCGGGGATGCTTGTAAGCTCGGCCTGTAGCTGGTCGAGCAGACGCTGTCTACGCTCGTTTTCGACGATCTCCTGGATTAGTTTCAGTGTGGCATCAGCCCGCGCTTGCAGTTGCTCGACCTGGGCCTCCAACGAAGCGATTTCTTCCTGTTCTGGCGCTGCCCTATCGGTTCTGATTACCGCCGTCCAAACACTCAGAGCGATCAGCACAACGGCAGCCGCAGCGACAGGGACTGCCAGCGTGGCCACCCGCCTTTGCCGGGCACGGCGGCGGATGGCAAAAACCTCGACAGACACCGGGCTCGGCTGACCTGCTGCTCGATCAGCATCTCGAAGCAGGCTTTCTATTTGATCCTCTCTCATAACTCATTGTTCCATCAGCTCGGCCAAGTACCGTCTCAAATGCTTCCTGGCTCGCGTCAATCTGACCTGCAGCGTGTTCTCAGATATGCCGAGGATTCGGCTGATCTCGCCCGTCGAGAGCTCTTGTAGATACCTGAGCACGACCGGCTCGCGATATTTGGGCGGAAGCGCCGCTATGGCACGGCGCACCCGCTCGAAGGTTTCGCTGTCCATCGACGTCTTGTCCGCAGCCCGGTCTCGAGTAAAAGCTGATCTATCAGCAACTCGCGAGAAGGACTTTAACTGGCGCATACGCTTGCATCGATAGCTGCGGCATTTATTTATGGTTATGGTAAAGAGCCAGCTTCTCAGACTGCAATCGCAGCGGAATTTCCTCAAACCAAGATAAGCGGCCAGAAAAATATCCTGGGTGATGTCCTCGACGTCGCCAGGCCAGCCAAGCAATCTGTTGGCCAGCACCGCAATCTCGGCGGTGTGCTGCTGCACGATTCTATCGAAGACCGATACGTCACCCTGATTGAATCTGCCGACAAGAACCTCGTCATCGCTGATCTCGGCCATGACCAGAATATTAGACTGGAAACAGGTGGGAAAATTACAAAAAAAACGGGGGAAATCAGGAAAATATCAAGTCAAGCCACAGCCTGCCCTGAACCTGTCGAAGGGGCGGACGAAGAGCTTGGTGAAGTCTCATGTTTGCCACCAATCCAGATAAGCGAGCGATTATTTCTTTCTTAGTTTCAGGCCTGCGGCCTTTCGGAGCTTGGTGACCATGTCGGTTTTTTCCCACGTGAAGTTTGGATTGTCTCGGCCGAAATGGCCGCAGTGCGAGGTGTCGGCGTAAATCGGGCGGGCAAGTTTCAAATGCTTAATCATTCCCTTGGGCGTCAGCGGGAAAAGCTCAGTGATGATTTGGCTCAGTTTCTGCTCACTGACCTTGGAGGTTCCCTCCGTGTTCACCAGGACAGAGATGGGTTCGGCCACCCCGATTGCGTAGGATAGCTGGATTTCGCAGGTATCCGCCAGGCCGGCGGCGACTACGTTTTTAGCTATGTATCTTGCCATGTAGCTGGCACTGCGGTCGACCTTGCTGGGGTCTTTTCCGCTGAAGCATCCGCCGCCGTGACTTCCTCTGCCGCCGTACGTGTCAACGATGATTTTCCTGCCGGTCAGGCCGCAATCGCCCTTCGGCCCGCCCGTTACGAATCTGCCGGTCGGATTGATATGGTAGACGATGTGCTTGTCCACCAGGCGTTTGGGAAGAACGGGCAGGACAATCTTTTCGATGATTTCTTTGCGCAACCGTCCGTAAGGAATTGTCGGTGCGTGCTGAGCCGCCACAACGACGGTGTGAATGCGTTTTGGCTTGCCGTTTTCGTACTGGACCGTCACTTGACTTTTGCCGTCGGGTCGCAGCCACGGCAGCCTATTGCTTCGGCGCATCTTTTCCAGCCTGAGGGTGATTTCGTGCGCCAGTTGAATAGGCATCGGCATCAGGGCCGGTGTTTCTCTGCAGGCGTAGCCGAACATTAGTCCCTGGTCACCGGCCCCTTGTTCTTTATGCCGGCTTGGATCTTCGTCCACGCCCATGGCGATGTCCGGGCTTTGCCTGCCGAGAGTAACCATAA
>CAZPJZ010000184.1:0-5269 GCA_964586995.1 uncultured Pirellulales bacterium
CGCTATTATGGCATACAGCACCACCCATTGTCCGATTCCGCAACCTGTCTTGTCGACGCAACCTCTGTAATGTTAGCACAGACTCCTAATTTACCGGTGCAAAGAAATACCACGGCGGGTCTGCAGGGCTAAACTTCGAACCCTCAGCTATGGCCCAAGCGAAGTCAAAGCACAACACGGAGAAATAATCAATGACCGGTCAAGGAGACGCCGTAATTTTGTTTTGACCGGAATCATGGTATTGGTCATGACCCGCAAGGAAAAGGCTGGGTCTCTTAGTCAAGTGAAACCGCTAAGGACGTGGCATCGGCTCCGAAAACAGGCCTTTTGGGTATGCGGGATGCCTAGGTAGATCCAGAAAACTCTCTCTTTCCATACTTGCTATGGCAGATTTTATGTCCCGGAACGGCCATTCCTCCATGAATCTTACTGCCGATAAGACTGCGTAATCCCAACGGGACTCAATTGAAAGCCATACACGATTAAGCCTCTCGCAGACGACGCCAGTCGTGTTGGATCCAGAGAATATATCTACAACTATGTCCTCGGGATCGGTAAGGAGTTTTATGAAGAAGTTCGGAAGCTGCTCAGGAAAGCGAGCTGGATGGCTCTTATACCCAAGCCGATTGCAAGTGCGAAGGTAGTGCGAATTACTATCCGTGTTGGGGATTGTGAGTAGATTCGAGGGAATCGCTCCACTGTTCGCCTGACTGAACTTCTTGCTGATGTCGTGACCAGATGGGCGCTCCTTGGCCGTGTAAAATTTCTCGGGATTTGCAAGAAGCGTTTTCATTCGGTCCGAATAAGGAACCAGGACTCGCCTTATATCTGCCTTGGGATCGTCTGATTTGGAGAACCACCAAAGGGTATTGACTGCGTCCTTAGCCCGAATCTTCCTTTTGTTTACCCATTCAATCGGGGAAGGTAGCTTCGCAGGATTGTACCAATAGAATTCTTCAGCTAGATTGTATCCTAGTTCATCGCAGAATTTGAGTAGAACTCGGAAGTTGTATAATGACCTAATAGGCTTGCCTTTCTGGTAAGCCCCGCCTAGATCCAATACGAAACTTCCTGACGGCTTCAGAACCCGAAGAATCTCTACTGCGAAATCGGAAAGCCACTCCACATATAGATTTTGATTTTCATTTCCGTACGCTTTCTGACGCAAGAGGGCAAATGGGGGACTTGTGAGAACCAGGTCGACAGATTCATCCGCGAGATATCTCAGAACTTCACGGCTATCACCACACACCTGCAGGCCGTTATATGTTCGATACACGTAATATTTTTCTGGTATACTCGAGAACATACTAAACCTCATTGTTCAGTTCGGAGATACCAGCTTGAAGCTCCCAACGACGGGCAATCCATGAACGAGTGAACGACCACAATAGATTTACTGCATAGTATACTTGGGGGTTCGTATCCTGGATGCTTTCGAGCGTCTCGCTGGCTTGTCTCGATGGTAAATGGCCTGCTAACCAGACGACCCACTTCGGCGGTGCTTGACCTTTAAGTTGCGTGGATAGCTCTGTTAGTAAGGTGGGTGAGACGAAACCTATCTGTCTTATCGTCTCTGCGCAACCGGCAGCGATGTGTTCATCTTCTTCCCGAAGACCGGGCATGAGGACTGAATACGCAGAATCGCCCAACGAAGACAGAGCTTCCAGAGCCTCTTCACGTACATCCCAATTTACGTCCGTAAAGGCTGCTTTTAGCTGGATCTGCGCCTCGAGAGTCCCGATCATACCGAGGGACCACGCGGATGCACTTCGCAGAAAGTAGGATTCTCTGTTGTCGTGCAGAATGTTGCCAAGCACTTGAACCGCTTCGGCAGTTCCTATTTCCCCTATTGTGATCACTGACTCAAGTCGGATCTGGTCATCTAAACTGGTTAGGTGCTCCTGAAATAACCGATCTACCGTGGAATCACCAATGCTGGCGAGATAAGCAAGGGCCTCTAAGCGAACGTACAGGTCCTCCTGAGGATCATTCGCCATTTCTTTTATCAGAGGTACATACTCTTTAGCTCCATGAATTCGGCAGAGCTTGACCCCTGTGAAGCGCACAGTACGTTCGCGAGATTTAAGGCTTCGTTGAATAAAATCAGTAGGCAATGCGTTACTGCACCTGACCTGTTCCACTGTCAGAGGAGTGGGGCCAGAAGCAAGTATCTGGTACTTTTCTATTTGCTGGCCCGGCGCAACATGAATTGTAAGATGAGCTTCAGGAGCCAAAGTCCGCAAACGCCCATTTGCTGGGCGGAGCTTTATCTTGCCGTTTTCGATAGAATCAACAGTGCCAGAACAGGTCGCGAATTTGGCGCTCCAAGCTAATGTCAGTTCAGATCCCTCCGTCACCCCTTTTCTCGATAGCTTGTCAGGGCGACAACGCCGGAACGCGTCAACAGTAAAATAGTTTATTCTTCCTTCCGTAGACCAGTGTGCCCATTGGCGCTCGTGCCAGTAAGAGACACTGTCTTGCAGTCTTCCTCTTGTCCAAAGGTCCTCAGTCGCTACCACACTAATGGGGAACGCTATCCAGTCTTCCGGAAGCATGCCAAAGTCCCAAGATCGCTCTTGGTCCGTCTCGCTGTGGGACATTGACAACTCTGGCTTTGTTTTGGTTCGACATTCAACCCGCACACCACAGTTTTTGCATACCAAGTCAGGAAGGCGCACACGTTTTCTCTTGACGTCTTTCCAGACCTTTGCGCCTGTGGAACCACGTTCCAGCTCGACCATGTCGTGGTCATGCTGAGCTAGATCACGACAGATTGCGCGGCTGCCATTGGCGCCGGTGACTATTTTCTTAAAGAAGCTGGAGTCCGGCTTGAACCTTGCCATCTCGTGATCCTTCTACAAGCGCATATATGAAACACATGAGAATAAACGAATTTTAGCTGGTTGGATTAGGATAGTCAAGATTAGGAATCTTGACGGTTGTGCAACCCTCAGAAGCTCAACGAATCTCGCGAGCAAATCGGTCAAATGTGAATCCCGTAGCAAAGTGAACTTCGCCAGCGACTCTATTGTTCTCATAGGACTGAAATCAACTGCGTGTAATCCACCGCTGTTAATTCGTATCTACGCCGTGAGAAGCCTTGTGCGTTATCTTTATCACCGGTGTAAAGTCGCGGCCCAAAAAACCAGATTCGTCGCTCCGATCGGAACGGCGTCCGCGGCAAAATCCTGTTATCCTGCCTGAAAATTTTCCTTGCAAACGACCGTTTGGTCCGTATAATTATGTGTATGAGTGAAATCTGCATAATTCGTCCGCCAGACGTATGGCGGGTAAATACTTCTTGCAAGGCTGCTCCTGGCTCCTTCGGCTTAGCTCAGGACAGGCTTGGCACGCTGCTATTGCGCCGCTAAGGCGCAAAAGTCCATCTACACAAAATCAATAGTAAAGCCCGCTTTTCTCGTAAACTTGTGCCTGCAAAGGCAGGTATTCGTGGCAATTTGGCCCTGCCTTCGGCATAATTAACCCAACAAGGCTGAACATTAACGATTAGCCGCACAGAACACAGAGAAAAGATTGAAATCGGAAATGTCTGCCGGCTCTGTGAACTCGGCGGTAATTGGAGAAAAAACAGATGTCTGAAGAAAAGGTTTTGATATTCGATACCACATTACGTGACGGCGAGCAGTCGCCGGGCGCCTCACTTTCCATCACCGAGAAGCTCGAAATCGCCCGCCAACTGGCCGTTTTAGGCGTCGATATAATCGAGGCCGGCTTTCCGGTGTCTTCGCCGGCCCAGTTCGAGGCCACTCATGAGGTTGCCGAGAAGGTAGCCGGCCCGGTAATCGCGGCTCTGGCCCGCGCCAACGAAGGCGACATCGAGGCGGCGGGCAAGGCGATTGCCCCGGCCCGGAAGAAGCGCATCCATACCTTCATCGCAACCTCGCCGATTCACATGAAGTACAAGCTCAAAAAGAGCAGCGATGAAGTCCTGAAGATGGCTGTCGAGGCCGTCAAATACGCAAGGACTTTTACCGATGACGTTGAATTTTCGCCCGAGGATGCGTGCCGGAGCGAAATGCCGTTTCTGGTCGAGATTTTGGCTGCGGTCATCGAAGCCGGTGCTACGACGCTCAACATACCCGACACCGTTGGATACGTCCTGCCATACGAATATGGGCAACTGATTGCCAGGCTGAAAGCCGACGTCCCCGGCATAGACAGGTGCGTAATAAGCACACACTGTCACAACGATCTTGGTATGGCGGTTGCTAATTCGCTTGCCGGCGTGCGAAACGGCGCCCGGCAGGTCGAGTGCACCGTCAACGGGCTTGGCGAACGGGCGGGAAACGCAGCTCTGGAAGAAATCGTAATGGCGATACGTACCAGGCCGGACTTCTTCTCACAGAGCGGCGGCGGGGGCCTGCGCACCAACATCAACACCAAGGAAATCCACCGTACAAGCCAACTGGTCTCGCGACTGACCGGCTTTGTAATTCAGCCCAACAAGGCTGTTGTCGGCGCCAATGCCTTTGCGCACGAGGCTGGCGTCCACGTAGACGGCATCTTAAAAGAGCGCACCACCTACGAGATTATGACCCCGGAGAGCATCGGTCTGGGCGGGTCGCGGATGGTGCTCGGCAGGCACACCGGCCGGCACGGCTTCGCAGACCGATGCAAACAGCTCGGCTTCAAACTGACCAAAGATGAGGTGGACCACGCCTATCAGAGATTTCTGGAAATCGCAGATAAGAAAAAAGAGGTTTTTGACGAGGACGTCGCCGCGATAATCAATGATGAGGTCCGAGTCGTAGTGGAGCACATTTATCAGCTTGAGTATCTGCACGTGGCTTGCGGGACGGGAACCTTGCCGACGGCGAGCGTCAAAATAAAAATCAAGGACGAGGTCAAACAGGCCGCCGCCTGCGGTGACGGCCCGGTCGACGCAGCTTATGAAGCGATAAGAGAGGCTATCGGGCTGGCACCAAAGCTGGAAAGCTACTCAATAAGAGCGGTCACCGGCGGCAAAGAGGCGCTCGGCGAGGCCACGGTCACAATCAGCGAAGATGGCCGAAGCCACATAGGCCGTGGCATCTCGACTGACATCATAGAAGCAAGCGCAAAGGCCTACGTCGATGCAATAAACCGAATGGTCGCGGTACAGAGCAAAGGTGGACAAGCCGAGGTCAGAGTCGAACTATAATCTGGTGCAAAAAGGCGAAACTATATGGGCATGACAATCACAGAGAAAATTCTGGTCCGAGCGGCTGGGCAGAAGAAAGTTGTGCCGGGCCAGCTTATTGATGCA
>CAZPJZ010000185.1:0-5261 GCA_964586995.1 uncultured Pirellulales bacterium
TGATTATGAAGAAAGCGGTAATCAGCAAAGAGTTGTGCGGCGTGCCGAATCGTTCGTTTATTCTGCCGAACAGCGACGGCAGCAGGCCGTCACCGGCCAACGGCACCAGCGACCTGGCGGCGGTCATTATGCCCGCGTTGGCGGTCGACAAAAACGCCAGAATAGCGCCGATTGCCAGAGCGACCTTGCCGGCCGAGCCCATAAAGACGGCAGCGCCGTCAGAAACCGGAGTAAGAGAGTGACTAAGCTTGTCGGGCTCCAGGACCCCCGTCGTTACGAAGACCATGAGAGTGTACAGCAGACCCACGACCAGAAGAGAAAGGATCATTCCCAAGGGTATGTTGCGAGCGGGATTTTTTATTTCTTCAGCCACACTGGCGATTTTCAGCAGACCCGCGTAGGAAACGAAGACAAATCCCGTGGTGAAGAAAACCGCCGCCAGCCCGTGCGGGGCAAAGGGCTCAAAATTCGTGGCCTTCACGGCGGGCAGCCCGCGGGCAATGTATAGAATCATAAGCACCAGCAGCGCCGCCACCAGAGTCACTTGGGTCCTGCCGGCCTGTTTAATGCCGATGATATTAATGAAAAGGAAGGTAAGGCAGAATGTTACTGCAACGATGTGTATCTCGATGTCCACAATAAGGACCGTAAAGACGGACATCCCCACCAGCGCGAAAGCACTTTTCATTGACAGCGAGAACCAGCTCAGCAGGCCCGCCACCGTGCCCACGGCCGGGCCCATGCTGCGGATGATGGTAAAGCAGTCTCCCCCGGCCTTGGGCATGGCGGTGGTCATCTCGGCGATGCTCAGCATTCCAGGTAGTGCCAGAAGCCCCGCCAGCAGGTAACAAATTATGACTGCCGGACCGGCCCTGGCATAGGCAAGACCCGGCAGAATAAACAGCCCGGAGCTAATCATTGCGCCCGAGGCGATGCAGAATACGCCGAACAAGCTGAGCTCTCGTTTTAGATTCATAACTCGCGACGGTTAGAAAAAGCCCCCAACACAAAGTTGGGGGCTAATCAGGCAGTCTATGATTACTTGCCGACTACCAATTAGCTACTGGTCTTTGGCTTCAAACTCAGCGTCGATTACGTCTTCGCCGCCTTTTCTTCTAACCTCTCCCTCAGGTGGGTGCTCCTTCTCACGGCCGCGCGGGGCGGAGGCGGCCTGTTTTTTGGCTGCCTCCTCGTACAGCACCTTGCCCAATTCCTGTGTGGCGGTGTTGAGGTTATCAATGGCCCTGCTTATCGCCTCAGCATCGTCACCTTTGATCACCTCTTTTAAGTTGTTTACTGCACTTTCGATGTTGCCGCGGACGCTGCCGGAGACCTTGCCGCCGTGCTCCTTGAGAGTCTTTTCCGTAGAGTAAATCAACTGGTCGGCCTGGTTCTTCAGGTCAACCACCCGTCTTTTCTTCTTGTCTTCATCGGCGTGAGATTCAGCTTCCTTGGTCATTTTCTTGATCTCTTCGTCGCTCAGGCCCGAACTTGATTTGATCACGATGGACTGTTGCTTGCCGGTGCCGAGGTCCTTGGCCGAGACGTTCAGTATGCCGTTGGCATCAATGTCAAATGCCACTTCAATCTGTGGAATGCCTCTGGGGGCCGGCGGAATATCGGTAAGCTGGAATCTGCCGAGCGTGCGGTTGTCGCGGGCGAACTCCCGCTCGCCCTGCAACACGTGGATGTCAACGGTAGTCTGATTATCCGCAGCGGTGGAGAAAATCTCCTTCTTGCTGGTTGGGATGGTGGTATTGCGGTCAATAAGTTTTGTCATCACTCCGCCGAGCGTTTCGACACCCAGTGACAGCGGGGTCACGTCCAGCAGAAGGATGTCTTTTACGCCCGCGTCGCCGGCCAGAACCGCACCCTGAATGGCGGCGCCAAGTGCCACGACTTCGTCCGGGTTGAGACTCTTGTTCGGCTCCTTGCCAAAGATTTCTCTGGCAATCGCCTGGACCTTCGGGATGCGGGTTGAGCCGCCGACTAACAGCACCTCCGATATGTTCTTGGGCTCCAGCTTTGCATCCTCCAGCGCTCGGTAACAAGGGGCTTTTAGCCGTTCAAAAACATGGTCGCACAGCGATTCGAGCTTGCTGCGGGTGACAGTCATCTGCAGATGTTTTGGCCCTGAGGCATCGGCAGTGATGAATGGCAGGTTGACTGTTGCTTCGAGCTGGGTGCTGAGCTCGCACTTTGCCTTTTCGGCGGCTTCCTTTAGCCGCTGGTGTGCCATCGGGTCCTTGCGCAGGTCGATTCCTTCTTTCTTTTTGAATTCGTCGGCCAGATGATTTATCAGCACCGCGTCCAGATCGTCTCCGCCCAGGTGAGTATCGCCGTTGGTGCTCAGGACTTCCAGGACACCGCCTTCCTCTTCGAATCCGCCTATGTCCAGGATGGAGATATCGAAGGTCCCGCCGCCGAAGTCGAAGACCGCCACCTTTTCGTTCTTTTTCTTTTCGACGCCGTAGGCCAGAGCCGCAGCAGTGGGTTCATTGATGATCCGCTCGACCTTCAGACCGGCTATAGCACCGGCGTCTTTGGTTGCCTGGCGCTGCGCATCATTGAAGTAGGCGGGCACAGTGATCACGGCGTTGGTGACTTTTTCGCCCAGGTAGTCTTCGGCGGTCTTTTTCAGGTCCTGCAGAATCATAGCTGATATTTCGGGGGGTGTATAATCCTTGCCGCGGACGCGGACCTTGACCAGCTCGTCGGGTCCACCTACAATTTTATATGGAACGAGCTTTTCCTCTGCGGCGACCTCATTGTGGCGTCGGCCCATAAAACGCTTTATGGAATACACCGTATTCTCCGGGTTGGTTACCTGTTGATGTCGCGCGATCTGGCCGACCAGCCTTTCGCCCTTATCTGTGAAGCCGACCACCGAAGGTGTCAGGCGGGAGCCCGAAGCGTTGATAAGGACTTTGGGGGATGAGCCTTCCATTACCGCAACGACAGAGTTTGTGGTCCCCAAATCTATACCAATGATTTTGGCCATGATTCGTCCTTTCGCTTTCGCTGCTTTTCGAATCTCTATTTTGTGCGAAATAGCAGGCGATTAAAGCCGTTCATATCAAGTGCAGCACGATAGTTAAGTAAGAGGTTGCAAAAGGCGTGCCAGGTATTGTATCTGACGCGGCAAACTGCCCTAATATACTGAATATTAAAAGGTTAAGTTATATCTACGCCGAGTTTCAATAGCTGGTTGACTGTTTATTGTGCCATTTTGGCAGATTTCTATGCAATACCTTTTTGTAGCTGACTCATCTTTGGTTCGTAGATTGCTTTTGCCGTAAGCATCCCGGCTCGTACCAACACTCGGCCTGTCTGTTCAGGCTGGGTAGCCAAAAGGCCTGGATATGACGCCTTTGCCGCCGGGTCGTTTCAATTTCATTTCCTCAAGGCTGCCTCGTTGCATTGCTCTTGGCCATTTCCTTGACCAGCTTCATCGGTGCCGTCCTGACTACGATCTGATTGCCGTCCTTTGCCCGGTCGCTGGCCTGATACATAAACCATTTCCTTTTATGCCGATCGAGGTAAACCACCGTGTGACGATAACGGGGCGGGAAGACGCGATATGTCTGAACCGGGTCACTAAGTTGGTCCGGCGAATTCACGTCGGCTGTGCGAACCTCGATGTAGTTTCTATCAAAGTCACAGACGATAAAGAGCGCGATTTTGTGGTCGCTTATGAACACAGGGTCGCATCCGCCTATAATCTGTCCTTTGGTTAGCGCAGCCCTCGTGTTTGTGAATTTGTCCTCCGCGGATCCTGTAGCGACCCCCAGCTTCCACGCACCCACAGTCCCCTTCGCCGCATAATACACGTTGTACTTGCCGTCTGCATAGTATGCCCCCAATGGGAAAATTTCGTCTCCATATCCCCACACGGAAGGATCGTTCCACGACAGAACGTAACCATAATCTTTGAAGCTCTTTGCGTCGCGGGATCGAGCAAGCGCGACGTGGCAGTGTACTTCCTCTGTCGAAGCGCTCTCTGCCCATATAGCACCATAATAGAGAAGTAAGTGGCCGTCTTTGCCGATCATCCCAGCCGCCGAAAAGATGCCTTCCTCAACATTTCCGGCTGGTTGGTGCGTAATGACCGGGTTGCTGCTGTGCTTCGCAAAATGAATACCATCCCTGCTGGTGGCCACACCCAGCGCGCGGTCCTTTGGGCCTCCATCGGTGAGACGATTGCCATTGGCTCCCACATAGTATAGATAGAAAACACCGTTTTTCTTTACGACTGTAGAAGGGCTAACCTGGCCGTAAAATCGTGTGTCCCAGGAGCCGAATTCGCCGGTTTTAATAACCGCCCTATGCTCGGTCCAATCCGACTGTTTGGGGATCTGTACCTCCTGCAAACCATCTGCGAAAACGGTCCCGGTAAATACAAGGCTTCCAGCAACACTTACAATAGTATATTTCAGGAGGTTCATTTTGTCGCGTCGTCGGTCGCTAATTTGGCCGCAGAGCAGCATAAGCTCTAACCGAACTTTTGCAAAACCCTTGCTCTAAGCATCCTGGGTCAGGGCCGAGCGGATGATTTTGGCCCGTAAGGCGTCCCTGTGCGCAGAATCCAGCAGCTTTCCGTGGTTTAGCTGTAGGTGAGCCGGCAGTGTCAGCATGAACAGGCGATTGATTGTCGCGATGGACAAGGTCCTGTCTTGGTTTGCGTCGCGTCCCGTTTCCCGGAGGCGGCAAAGCCTCTTTATCGCCGGAGTCGAGGCCCCCATGTGCTCGTGCATACTGATGCCTAATCGCAAATGGCTCAACAGAAACAGCGCTTCCTGCGAGCTTATGAGCTGGGCATTTTGCAGCAGCGCCATTGCCCGCGAGATTTTGTCATCGAGCGTATCGACCTGCTTGGAAAGGAGCTGATTTCTGGCCGCGGTCTCGTACGCAACTATCTCCGGGATGATCGTGTTCTCGAACTGCGAGACGATGTCCGACTCTGAGACGCCGAGGGTTACCTGGTTGGATATCTGGTACAGATCGCTGGCTGCCTCGGTGCCTTCTCCGAAGAGTCCACGTACCGCCAGGTTCATATCTTTGGCGGAGTTGAAGAATTTGTCAATCTGGTCGGTCAGCTTCAGGGCGGGCAGGTGCAGCATCACAGAGACCCTTATTCCGGTGCCAAGATTCGTGGGGCAGGCCGTCAAGTATCCATAGCAAGGGCTGAAGGCATAGTCAACCTTTTGCTCTATCATGTCGTCGATGCGGTCTATCTGTTTGGCACAGGCGGATAGTTGGCA
>CAZPJZ010000186.1:0-5246 GCA_964586995.1 uncultured Pirellulales bacterium
CTGCAAAGTCGTGTGCCCGCCGTGAGGGCCCTGGCCTGCTACCAGCAGAGCCTGGCCGAAGTGCAGAACCATCAGTATTTGGAGGCTCGAGCCAGGGCCTACCAGACAATCGCACTGGTTGAGACGATTGATTTCTACCGGGACTGGGCACTGTCTGTCGAGCGCGATTGCCATTTCCTGGCCCCTGAGTCTTTGACCAGAAGTGTCTTGTCACTCTGTGACGCGGACAAAGATCTTCCGCCACAACTGTGGAGTCACAGCTTAGAGGGCGACCCTTTCATCAACGTCAGTGAGGTCCAACTGCGTTCGTTTTTGGATTCCGGCTCAGACCGTCTCAGAAGAGCTTTGCTTGGTCCACAGATTGAGAAATTTGAAGCGCAGGACAGGGTGCCTCGGTGGTCGGTGCTGTGCTACAGCGCGTCGATAGAGGAACTATTGGCCAGGTTTGCCGCCCACGCCGGCCTGGACGTCCAGTGGGATCAGGGGGCAGCCTCGGGAGCTGCTGGACGTTCGGTCCGAAAAAAACCAGTCAGTTTATGTATCTCGGCGGCGACAGCCCAACAATTGACGACGGTGGCGGCCGGTTCGGTGGGCTTGCTGGCTCGACTCGATGACAACGGAACCCTGGCAATCTGCGACCCCTCTGCCTACTCATCCCTTTCGCAGCACATTGCAATGCTTGCGGGCGAAGCCATTGCCCTCTGGCAGCGGTTCTTGTTGACCACAATCGGAGACGACCGCATTGCTAACGCTCATTTTGCGCTGGCAATTCTAAAGGCTCAAACAGGCGAGCTGACCGATGCCACAGCCGAGTACAAGTTGGTGGCCAACCGGTTTTCGCACACGGCCTTGGCGCCTTATGCTCTGCTGCACTCCAGCAGGCTGAAGGTCAAGCTGCGCGACTTTGCCGGCGCCCGCGAGGATTTGAAACAGCTTATTGAGCTGTATCCTGATATTGAGTTCTCCGACCAGGCGTGTTTGGACCTTGCCGATGCCACGATGAAAGCCGGGCTTTTCGAGGAGGCGGCCCGACTCTATCGCAAGGCCTACAATCTCGGCATCTCATCGCAGTCACAGATGGCTTCTGCCCTCGGTGCGGGCCGGTGTTTATACCAGACAAAGGATTACCAGGAGGCCGCCACATGGCTGGCCCGATTCGTCCAGCATGCTAAGGATTTCACAAGCACAGAATTCAACTTGGCCTGTTTTCTCTTGGGCAGGACCTATCTTGCTCTGGGAAAACCCCAGCAGGCTTGCGACGCGCTTGAATTTGCACTGGCAGGTCGGCTGCCCCGGCAAGAATATATTGGGGCCGTCTCGGCATTGGTTGAAGCGCATGTCCAGTTGGGTCGGTTTGTTGAGGCTCTCAATGTACTTGAGAAGGTCCGGCCGTGGCAGTTCTCACAGCAGGAATCCGTGGAGCTGTTGCTGCTAAAGGTCGGCGTCCTGCGTTCTATGGGGCTGTTCGACAAGGCGATATTGGTACTTGGTGATAGGGCGGACTATCTGCTCGATCTTCAATTGAAAGCTAAGGTGCTTTATGAGCTAGCCAAGTGCAAGAGTGCTCACGGTGATCTGGAAGAAGCCCGTAGAAACCTGGCCGAAGCCTTAGTCCTGGTCGAGCCCGGGCCTGTCGCATGGGAAGTCGCGTGCGAATTGGCCGACGTTTGTCTGCAACTGGGCCAAGACTCGCAGGTTGTCTCGATATGTTCTCAGCTTCTGGATTCCAATCCACCGGCGCCCATAAGGCAACGAGCGCTGGACCTTCTGGCCAAGGCCCATCTCCGCCAGAAGAACTACGAAGGGGCGGTCTTGGCTCTTTTGGGCCAGCCGAAAGCCGGTAAGCAGCCAACTCTGGAGGGTGATTCCGAGAGTATGAAGACAGATGATCAACAGCCGTTCGAAAACGGCGCGCGATAATGGAGCCGGAACAACTAATAATGATTGACACCAACACTGAAAACGCTGCACGAAAAGCAAGAAGCTGTACATCTCGTTCAGGGTTGGGCCTTATGTTTGCTCTGGGCTGCCTGGCTAGTTTCCTGTACTTCGATGCCAACGCACCGAAAGTCAGGGCAGAGGGAGCGTTGCCACAGAGCGTTGCGCCGACCGAAGGCTTACCGATATCTAATGTGCCGCCGAGCAATGTCAACATTCATGCTGCACGGAACAGTCAAGTCTCTCGCCAGGTGTGGCAGAGCAGGATCGGTGTTCCGGAACCCCAACAGGGCAGGAAGTGCAAGGATGAGTTACAGCGTCTGATTCAGCAGATCCGCTCGGTTAGGTTCAGACCGAGGGAGCAAAGACCCGAGCCGGTCATTGACGTCAAGCCGGCGCTGGCAGCCGAAGATGACAGCACACTAACAGCCAGGAAAACTGCGGTTCAGCCTGCTCAAGAGCAAATGAAGCCGCGAGGGGTGCGTTTGTTGCCTTATGAGCCGGTGTCGCAGCAGACCCTGAGAATGCTGGAGAAGGCCTGCCTGTCCCGAGACGGCAGACAGGTGTCGCAGCAGCCCGACGCAGCCCGTGTTTTTCAAGAGTCCGGTTTGCGCAATCCTGCTGAGTTAGGCGACATTCTGTTCCTCAGCGGTCATCTCGAACAGGCAGCGGCGTTCTACCAGCAAGCCCTCAGTGATACCGCTTCAGACGCTGCTTCGTCTGCCGAGAGTAAGGCCTGGGTTCTGTTTCAGTTAGGCAACTGCCTGCGCACTGTCGACATGCCGGCAGCCAGAAAGATGTACCTCCAGCTAATTGTAGAGTATCCCGATTCACCTTGGTCTGATTTGGCCAAGGCCCGCGAGAAACTAATTGAGTGGTACCTGAAAGACAAACCGCTGAGCCTGATTGAACATCGCAAGGGCGTAGATTTGTCAGTTGAGAATTCCAGACGGAGCATCGCTGCAAGTGATTGAAACCGAGACAAACAATGTCATGCGCGGCAATCAGAAAGACGGCACTGCAAACGTGCTAATCGTTGACAGCGACACGGAGCAGGTTCGATTAGTGCTTCAGACCCTTGCGCGCAAAGGAATCCGTGCAAATCTTGCCAACGACAAGAAAACGGCTGTGGACTTTCTGGACTCGAATGACTGCGATCTGGTGTTTACCAGCGCGGACATAGACCGTCCGAGAGACGGCTTTGAGCTTCTTGAGCAAATCAGAGCGAATCTGCCGGAGCTTCCCGTGATCATGATGTGGTCGCCATCGTGCAGTACTTCGCGGAACGGTCGGCCGGTCAAAGACCAAGAGCCAGCACAGCAAGACCGTCGCCAGATTGTCGAAACGGCCGTCAGGGCCGTGCGGGCAGGCTGTTGCGATTTCCTGGTTAAGCCGCTTGACTGCCAGGATTTAGAAGCTCTGTTGGACACTTTCCTGCCCAACTATAGAGTCTCCACCGTTGCTACGGCTCAGGATGGCAGTCGTTGGCTTTACCGGATTGTGGGTAGAAGTCCGAAACTGATCCAAACCGTCAGGTTAGCTCAACGAGTGGCTCCTACCTCGGTCCCGGTCTTAGTCAGTGGCGAGAGTGGAACGGGCAAGGAGCTGATTTCCTTCCTTATCCATCAAAAAAGCAAAAGGGCTCTTGGAGCTTACATCAAAGTCAATTGTGCCGCCCTGAGTGATTCCCTTCTGGAAAGCGAGCTATTTGGCCACGAGAAAGGCGCCTTCACCGGCGCCTACACGCAGCGCAAGGGACGATTCGAATTGGCCAGCGGAGGCACCTTGCTGCTGGATGAAATCACCGAAACCCCCGTTAGGTTTCAAGCCAAGCTGCTTCGGCTAATTGAGCAGCAGGAGTTTGAGCGGGTCGGCGGAAACGAAAATATTAGGGTCAACGTTCGTATAATAAGCACGACCAACAAGGACCTGCCGGAACAGGTTCGGCAAGGCCGGTTCCGCCAGGACCTGTATTATCGGCTGAGCGCGGTGCGATTGGTCGTCTCGCCGCTGAGGGAACGTATCGAGGATCTGCCCGAGCTGGTGTGGCATTTCGTCAATCTTTACGCCCGCGAGGCGAACCGCCGTATCGCCAAGCTCGACCCCGTTATGATGGACATTTTTGCCAAGTATGACTGGCCCGGGAACGTCCGCCAGCTACGGAATGTTGTGGTCACATCGCTGATTTTAGGGGTCGGCCCGGTCCTCTCGTTAGCTGACGTCTCTTGGCTTTTCGATGAATTACAGCCCGTGCCGCAACGTGATTCGTCGTGGGTCCGGCGCGACGAGTCTTGCTCGCAGCAGACGTCACATAGTTTGTGCAATACACAACACCAAGGCAATCTGGGCGGAATACCGCTGGAGCAATTGGAGCGACTGGCCATATTGGACACCTTGCGGCAAACTGACGGCAATCAGGCCAAAGCGGCGAAAGTATTAGGCATAAGTGACCGGACGCTACGCGATAAGGTACGGCGTTATGGGCAGGATTCCCGCCGAGTCAAATCTCGGCAAGGCTGCTTATTGAGGTGAGAAGCGAAAAATGGCTAAGGACAATGATGTAGAAGAACGAAAAGACCCTCAAGGCCAGGGGCCGGAGCAGGCATCGAAAAAAGAGGTGCCCGCACAAAGTCCAGCCGGCAGGCGTTGGCCGTGGATTATCGTCGGTGTGGTGGCGGCTCTCGGTGCCGGTGCAGGCTTTGGACTTGGTCGATTTCTCGGCCCACGTTCGGCCTCCGCAGCAAAATCTGCCCGGCACGCAGGGACAGTGCCGGCAGACTTGGTTAAGGGCGACGTATCCCAAGCCGGCTCGGAGAAGGGCTGGTATTTCGACCTTGAGCCGGTCGTGGCAAATCTCAACGAGCCAAGCGCCACACGATACGTTCGGGTGGCCCTGACACTGGAGATCAGTACCGCTCTGGACCAAAAGAAAACTACTTCCTTTCTGCAGGAGAAAACACCACTGTTGAAAAACTGGCTCACCATTTATCTGGCCAGTCATACCATTGAGGACATGCGGGGTGACAGGAACCTAAGACGCATCCAATTAGAAATCTTGGATAATTTCAATGAGAAACTGTTCAACGCCAGCCCGCACATCAAGGGTGTTCTCTTCAAGGAATTTGCCATCCAATGAGTGACGTAGTCGGCGACAACCTAAGTAGAGAAAAAGTACGGCAGCTTCTGGCCGCCGTAGGCACCAGGCCGGCGCAAGACGCGCCCCAGGTCGAAGCCGCTGAGTATGATTGGCATCAGCCTCATTACTTTACCCGCGAACAGCTCCGAAGCCTGGACAGCTTCAAAGAAGA
>CAZPJZ010000187.1:0-5241 GCA_964586995.1 uncultured Pirellulales bacterium
GTAGTTGCCCTACCGGGTGAGAGCATGGAGGTCAAGATCATCAGGCCCGGAGAAGAGGCAGAGCAGGGGATTGGCTATCTCGACGACGGTACGATGGTGGTTGTCGAGGGTGCTCGAAACAAGATCGGGCGGGAAGTGGTGCTCAGCGTAACCAGCTCGCTTCAGACGTCGGCGGGAAAGATGATCTTCGGCAAATTCGAAGGATTTGCACAGGAGACGAGCGACAGGGATCGGCGAACGTCAGACAAGACCGCGGCCAGAGCGTCTGCATCAAGGAATAACAGAAGTTAAGAGGATCGACGTCCTGGATTGCGCGCGAGCCGATAGCCTGCACTTCTAAAAGCTCTGCAGCTCCGTTAGCACGGTCTGGATGATTTGGCTTTCCGGCACCACGGAGACTTTTCGGCCGTTGCGGTAGAAATAGGCTTTGTTTTTTGCGGCGCAGACAGCAAGGTCCGCGTCGGCGGCCTCACCAGGGCCGTTGACGACACAGCCCATTACGGCCACACGCAGCGGCTTATTGATTCCGGCCAAGGCCTTTCTGACTCGGCGGGCCAGTTTGACTACATCGATCTGGGCACGCGCGCAAGTTGGGCAGACTATCAACTCCGGCTCGGCACGCTCGCATAGGCCAAGTGTGATCAGGATTTGCCTGGCAATCTTCGTTTCTACAAGTGGGTCGCCCGCGGCACTCACTCTGATAGTGTCGCCGATACCTTCTGCCAGCAGCGTGCCTAACGTGACGGCTGAGGGTGTTTCGGCATCCTCTGGTAGGCCGGCGTGAGTAAGCCCCAGATGGATTGGGTAGTCGAAGGCTCCAGCGATGCGGCGATTGATTTCGATGGTTCGTTGAGCATCGCTGCTCTTTGCGCTTAGAACCAGTTGGTCGAAGCCGCGTTTTTCAAAAAGCCGCACATAGTTTTTCATCTCGGCTAGCATCAAAGCAGTACGTTTTCCATAAGGGACAGGCTGTTTCTTGAGGTCTCGGATGCTCGCTTCATTGACGCCGATGCGGATGGCCGTATGGTGCATCTTTGCAGCGTCTATTATCCGGTGGATGCTGCTCTTATTCTTTATGTTGCCCGGATTCAATCTGATTTTGGCTGCCCCGGCTTCTATTGCTTCGATAGCACGTTGCGGGCTAAAATGCACATCGGCGATTAAAGGGACATTTACCTTCTGGACGATTTTCGCAAATGCGGCAGTATCGGCCCGTGCAGGCACGGCTATTCTGACCAGCCGGCAGCCGGCTCTAACGAGCTGATTTATCTGCCTTACGCAACGCGCCACATCAGTAGTTGGCACCTTTGTCATCGACTGGATGACCACAGGAGCACAAGAGCCGATTCTGACCGGTCCGGCGTGGACGGTTCTTGTTTTTCTTCTTTCGATCACGCTGCAAATTGTAGCGTATGCAATCGTTATTTCAATTGCTTAAAAGGCTGATCCGTAGTGTCATTCCTGCGGAAGCAGGAATCCATTGACACACCGCTTGACTGGATTCCCGCTTGCGCGGGAATGACAGAATGCTATATGCTATTATTGTATGACCACTTATGTCAGTGCGCCATCGAAAATCGGTCAGTTTGAGTTAATCACGAATTGACCTAATCCACTTCAGCTTTGCGATGCGGATGCCGTCCAAGGCACCTTGATTGAGTGCGGCAATGTAATACTGGCCGTTGTGGAAAATGATCTCCGGCGCCGCGACCGGCAGAGTGCAGAGGAAGTAGCGGTCATCTTGATTGATTCCAAACATCGCCGGATCGTTAGAGAAGTAGACGCTGGTCTGTGGCGGGTCTCTATCGCGGATGTTGCCCTTTTTGGGGGAACCATAGCTTTGTGTTTTGAATAGGTAGAATCTATCGGGCTCAAACTTTGCAACGTGCGGACACTCCGATGAGCCTGGGCCTACCCCGGCTTGTCCGCCGAAGGAAACCACCTTGGATTCGCTCCAATTCTTGAAATCCTTTGTCGTGCGGACGTAGACCATTCCTTGCCGGTTGGGATAAGCGGTGTAGTAGGCATACCAGAGGCCGCCGTGCTGCAGGAGCATCACATCCCGCGTGTTGTTACCGGCCCCTTCGCTGAACATTCCAGTCTTACCGTTTTTCTGGATGACGCGGGTGAACTTTTTGCCGTCTTTGCTGGTAGCATGGCAGATGTTGACCCATTCGCCATAGAATAGGTGATAAATGTCGCCGACCTTTATCACGTGTGGCGCTTGCAGTCCGCCTGGGGTTTCGCCCAGTAAAGGGTCGGCCTCCATTGCGATGCCCATCGGCTGCCAGTTGGCATCCGTTAGGTCTTTGCCTTGCCAGCGGTAGAAGAACCGGGTCTTGCCACCTTCGCCGCCGGCGGTTGTGTTGCGCATGCAGGACGACAATTGCCAGGTGCCGTCTGCCGCCTGCCAGATAGCAAAGTCGACCGGCTCCTGGTTTTCCGTGGCGTATTTGTGGTCCATCGGATTGCCGGCGATTTGCCACCACGGACCATCAATTTGCGGTATCAAGACCTGCTCTGCTTTCTGGCTGGCGCAGATTATCGTGCCGAGCCCGGAAATACAAATGAGCACAGCCAATCTGGTTGTCATTCTTCCATTCTCCAAGCGACATAGCTCATCCACACGGTGGGAGGGCCTTTGACTGTCAGACTGATCCAGGGTGCGCTTTAGCCCACCGATAAGGTCATGGTGGGTCAAGCCTCACCTTACGCCGGCGCGGAAGAACACGTATCGTCTCTATTCTCAGCAGCTTTGTTCTTGTCTGAAGACAGGATTTGCGGCTGGTATTTCCGGCTCAGGTAGGCACGGACTATCGACGCGGCTCCCACAGCAAATAGAACCAGAGCCACGATCGACATTCCGTGCCTTGGGCTTGAAAGCCAGATACCTACACCAATGATCGCCAGTGCTATGCCGAAAGTGAGGCTTCTTATCCAGAGCGCACCGTCTTGTTTGGGAGGCCGCAATTCCGATAGCGGTGTCCCTTTTTCGATGGCCGCCATAATCTGCTTGTGCTCAAGCCTCTTCTTGAGATAGTAGACCACGCCGATGATAATAATAGGCGCCGCACAACCTATCAGTATGAAAAATATTCCAAATGCTTCCTGTGGTGACATGTTTCTTTCCTTTCATTTTCAACTGGTTAACGTTGTAAAACTTTGGGCGCTATCTTAGTTTTATCGAGCCGCTGCTCGTTTGTAGGTGGAGTTTTCCTTTTCCCCCTGCTTGCGCAGGGGCAAGCTTGTCCCCGCGCAGGCGGGGACCGATTGTTCCCTGTATTTGTTTTTTGGTGATTTCGCCGGTCGCAGTGATCGGCAGGTCCGTGCTTATTGAGCCATAGCTTGTCTTCAGGTCGACCTGGCCGGAAAAGTTGGGCGGCGCTGCAAAATCAATACTTCCGTATGAGGTCGTAGCTTCAGCGGTCAGCTCAGCCGGAGCCAACTGCGAGCACGCGATGTCGATATTCCCGCTGCCGGACCTGGCAGTAAGGTCGCTGGCAGTAATCTGCTGGCAATTGATGCGTCCATAAGATGTAGACACGCCGATAGTGCTTGCAGAAGCAGTTGTGACATTGATGCTGCCGCTGTCTGAATGTAGCTTGATTGAATTGCCTTTCAATTCGTCACAAACGACGGAACCATAAGATGTGCGTGCATCGCAATTATCAAAAGAAGCTTTCGACAGCGTTATTTTGCCGCTACTTGTCTTAAGTTTGATATCCCCGCCTGAGAAACCGGAGCAAGTGATTGAGCCGTAAGATGTGCTCAGTTGGGTTGGGCCTTGCATATCCTCGGCGGTAATCGAGCCGCTACTGCTGCTGGCAGCGATGCTCTCGCCTGAGATATTCTTGCAGGTGATAGAACCGTAGGACGTATCCAATTTTACCGGGCCTTGGATGTTCTGAGCCTTGATCGAGCCGCTGCTTGTCTTGGCCTTTACGTTGCCGATGAGATTTGTCGCCTCGATAGACCCATACGAACTGGTGCATTCGGCGTTGGTTTGTGTCGGCACAATTATGTTGAAGCTGACAGATATGGAGCGGTTTGTCTTTAGGTGCGGCTGTTCGGCCCTGACGGTCAACTTCGTGCCGACCGGCTCAAGTTCTATCTGGACTTGTTCAGCCAGTTCCCGGGCTTCTTCTTCGGTTGGCGCCTGGGCGGTAATCGTGGCTATGACGTTGCAGTCAGTTACATCGGCGCCGACCACGCTGATAGAGCCTGCCTTAGTTTCGGCGACGACGGTTGAGCCAGGTGCAAGAGCAACTTGCTGCTGGACTGTCCGCTCATATTTGGCCTGAGGCCAGCCGCCAATTTGATTGCCACAACTACCGGCCATCAGCAGCAAGCAAAGGCAAGAGCTCAAAGCCACGCTTGTCCAGCAATTCCTTTTCATTTTTAGCCCTTTCCATTTAGCTTATTTAGCCGCCTATCTGATGGCTATTGAACCGTTGTGGGTTTCAAGGTGCAGTTTGCCCTGACCGGTGCCGATTGTCCCCGAAATGCTCCTTTTGCTTATGTTTCCGACGATAGTTGTGGGCAGCTCTGTTCTTATTGAACCATTATGAGTCGAAGCTTCGATTGCTGCCGAGAGATTCTGCGGGCTGGTAAGTTCAATCCCACCATTGTAAGTAACTATGGATATGCTGCAAACCGCTGGAGCCGTCTGGGCATAGCGCACTTTCACATCTCCGTTGTGTGTCATTAGTTGCGTGTCGCCTGATATGTTGTCACACCGGATTTCGCCATTGTGTGTCCGCAGTCTGGCAGTGCCGCAAATCTGCGTCCCTGTCACGCTCCCATTGTGTGTTGCAGCATCCACATTGCCCTCAATATTCGTGATTTTGACTGCCCCGTTGTGAGTGACAAGCTCAAGGTTGCTGCGGCTCGGAATTGTGACATCGAGACTAACATCGACAGATTGATTGGACACCAGCGTAGGCTTTTCAATCTTGGCGGTCACCTTGTCGCCTGAAGGTTCGAGCGTTATCTTTGTTTGCTCAGCTAATTTTTGTGCCTTTTCTTCGCTTGCTGCGCAGGCGGTAATCGTGGCCGTCAGGCTGCACTCGGTTACACCGGCGCCGCTAATGGTGATTGAGCCGTTATGGGTCTGGGCTGCGAACAAAGAACCTTCCGCCAACGGTGCCGACAGTTCTAACGTTCTTTCATATTTGGCTATCGGCAGGTAGCATCCGCCGACCATCAGCAACGTGCACAGCCAGACAACAGGTAAGATTTTCC
>CAZPJZ010000188.1:0-5240 GCA_964586995.1 uncultured Pirellulales bacterium
GCCAAGCGAAAGATGGAGCTGGCACGGATGGATAAAGGCCGTAGAGAGGGGCTGGGCCCTCTGCTGCTGCTCGGATTCATAGTGGTTCATATCCTCTGCGCCGTCTGGGTCTTTCAGGACATCCGCCAGCGGGCGTGCGGTTCGGGGATATGGATCGTGATCGCGCTTTTGGCGGGTCTGTTCGGAACACTGGTGTATGCAGTGGTCCGGCTCGGTAATGCCGAAAACGGCAAGAAGAAAGCATAAGAAAACGCTCAGCCGTCGCTGGCAGGCGATGAACAAATAGTAACACGGGTCGACCGTGGCCGCTGCGGCCACGGCTAAACATGGGATTATGGCGGACAGTGTCCACATAGGGATAGCGGGCTGGTCGTATCCGGACTGGAACGGGATTGTCTATACCGAGCCGAAAAGCGACCATCTCGAATTCGTCAGCAGGTTCGTTGACTGCGTGGAAATCAACAACACTTTTTACCGGCCGCCCTTTGAGAAAACCACCGCATCGTGGCTGCGAAGGACCGAGCACAAGCCGGACTTCTTCTTCACCGCAAAGCTGCATCGGGACTTCACCCACGAGGGCAAAATTGACGCCGGCATGGTGAAGCAATTCCACAAAGGCTTTGAGCCGTTTTTGCAGGCGGATAAACTCAGGCATCTGTTGGTGCAGTTCAGATACGACTTCGCGGACGGTGAACAGGCGCGGCAGCACCTGGCTAAGATAGTGGAGAACTTCTCCGGTGCGTTCAATCTGGCGGTGGAGGTCAGGCATAAATCCTGGGAGCAAGAAGATGCGCTGGAGTTTCTGCGGGGCCTGCGCGTCTCGGTCTGCAACCTTGATTATCCCGTGGCCTCCAATTCATTCAATATGAAGTACTGCACGGTGGGCACGAACGGCTACTTCAGGCTTCACGGCCGGAATCGGGAGAAATGGTTCAGCAAGGATGCAGGTAGAGACCAGACGTACAATTACTACTATAATGACGAGGAGCTCGGCCAAATAAAAGAGAGAATCGACAGGTTAGCTGACGCCTTTACGACACTTACGGTGATTGCCAACAACCATTATCGAGGCGCGGAACTTGCCAATGCTATCGAACTGAAGGCGTTGCTGACCGGCCAGAAGCAGCCCGTGCCGGAAGGCTTGCTCAAAACGTATCCGAAGCTGGCATCGGTTGCGTCACAGTAGGAAAAGCCCGCAATAAATTGGGGCAGGAAGAAAACCCCGCAATAAACCCGTCCTGAGCTGGGTCGAAGGATTGCGGGGCTAAATACAGGTTGATATGGATATCTACAATCTGGTTAGTTTTACGGGGATATTTATTCTGCTCGGCTTTGCGTGGGCGTGCTCAGCCGAGCGAAGGAATATGAACTGGCGGGTGATTTTCTGGGGGGTCGGCTTGCAGCTTCTGATCGGCCTTTTCATCTTCATTGTTCCTGCAGGGGCAGAAGTATTCCGGGTGGTCAATGATGTCGTGGTAAAGATTCTGGACTCGGCCTCGGCGGGCGCGCAGTTCGTGTTTGGGCGGCTGGCCATTCCACCGGGCCGAGAAAGCGAAACCGGCGAAAAATCACTCGGCTTCATTCTCGCTTTTCAGGGATTCCCTACAATCATTTTCTTCTCGGCTCTAATTGCAATCTTGTATTACCTCAAGATAATGCCCTTGGTTATTCGGGGCTTTGCGTACGCGTTCACAAGATTAATGCGGATATCAGGTGCGGAGTCTCTGGTCGCGGCCAGCAATATCTTTGTAGGGATCGAATCGTCTCTTACCGTCCGGCCGTACCTGGGCGAAATGACCCTGTCGGAGCTGTGCACCGTTCTGACGGCGTGCATGGCTACGGTGGCCTCCAATGTCCTGGCGCTGTATGTGTTGAGCCTTGAGCCTCAGTTCCCCAGGATCGCCGGGCATTTGGTTTCAGCCTCATTGCTTTCCGCCCCGGCGGCGCTTGTGATGTCGAAAATTATTTTGCCCGAAAGCAACACACCCAAGACGCTGGGCGTGCACGTCCAGCCCTTCTATGAGAGAGAAAACAGCTTGTTTGAGGCGATTATCAACGGGGCAAACGCCGGCGTGAAAATGATCGTCGGGATTGTGGCGCTGCTGATAGCGGTCTTAGGTCTTGTGGCGCTGGTTGACCTTATCCTGTCGGCGACAGGCGGGAAAGTAAATATGCTTCTCGGCCTTGAGTGGCAATGGTCGCTGAAGGCAATTCTCGGCTACATCTTCTATCCCTTCACGCTCATCCTGGGTATTCCCATCTCCGATGTCCCGGAGATTTCCAAAATCATTGGCGAGCGAGTAATCGTGACTGAGGTGACGGCCTACGGCGACCTGGCGGCGGCACTGCAAAAGAATCTATTGCAGCATCCAGAGCGTTCGGCGGTCGTCACAACCTATGCCCTCTGCGGGTTCGCTCATTTTGCCTCAATGGCGATTTTCGTTGGGGGCATTTCGGCGCTAGCGCCCAATAGGACCCGCCATCTGGCAGCGGTCGGACTTCGCGCACTGCTGGCGGCAACGCTGGCCTGTCTTCTGACCGCATGTGTGGCCGGGACCTTCTTTACTCAGGGTAAAGCATCGATCCTCTTTGGAGAGTGAGCATGTTTGTGCGACACCTGGAAGACTGCGCGGAGTTCGTGGCAGGCGACGGTTCAACTTTGCGTGAGCTTCTGCATCCGGCCCAGGCCGCTTTACAGATTCGCTACAGCCTCGCCCATGCAAAAGTCGCGCCGGGCCAAGCCACCAAACGACACAGGCTCAAAACGTCGGAGGTGTACTACGTCATAGCCGGGCAGGGCCTGATGCACATCGACGAAGAATCTTCGCAGGTTTGTGATGGTTGTACAGTTTACGTTCCGCCCGGCTGCGAGCAATACATTAAGAACACGGGAGAATCCGAGCTGATATTCTTATGCATAGTGGAACCTGCGTGGAGAGAAGAAGACGAGCAGGTATTTGACGGCCGTTAGCATCTGCTTTTTATGCCTATTCCAACGTTAGTGACATTTATTGCCTATTTTATCCTCCTGCTGGGAATCGGCCTTTATTTTTATCGTAAGAACGTCAGCATAGAGGATTATCTGCTCGGCGGTCGCAGCATGGGCGCGTGGGTAACGGCGCTTTCCGCTCAGGCAAGTGACATGAGCGGCTGGCTGCTGATGGGCCTGCCGGGGGCAATCTACGTGACGGGAACCGGCAATGTCTGGATAGCGATAGGACTTTTCGCCGGCACGGTTCTGAACTGGAAGCTGGTGGCCGGTCGGCTTCGTGTCTATACGCAGAAGACAAACGCGATTACACTGCCCTGCTTCTTGGAAGCACGCTTCGGAGACCCCACGGGCCTGCTGCGGTCGGTGTCGGCCATCATCATTCTGCTGTTTTTTACGATATACGCCTCGGCGCAGCTCGTGGCAGCGGGCAAACTATTTGAATCCACCTTTCAAGTCCGGTACGAGTCAGCCGTGGTTATCGGAGGACTTATAATCATCGCCTACACTTTTCTGGGCGGGTTTCTGGCCGTGTGCTGGACCGACTTGTTCCAAGGCACACTGATGGTTCTGGCTCTTATAATCGTGCCGGCCGTGGCCTATGTGGATGCCGGTGGAGTCAGCGCGATCAGCGAGGCCATGACTTCCAAAGGCATACAGAAAAGCCTGATGCCTTCGGGTGACATTTCTGCGCTTCTGATGATTGTTTCAGCGATGGCGTGGGGCCTGGGCTATTTCGGTCAGCCCCATATCCTGGTTCGCTTCATGAGCGTCAAATCGGCAGCAAAGCTCCGCCAATCGATGACCATCGCCATCGTCTGGGTTTTCTTCTCGCTGGCCGGGGCTGTGGTCATTGGTTTTATCGGCATCGCTGTGTTCGGCAATCTGGCCGTCGCCGAAGGAGAGCACGAAAAGGTCTTCATCTACATGGTAATCAAGGTGATGCACCCCTGGCCGGCAGGATTAATGTTGGCGGCAATCCTGTCGGCAATCATGTCAACGGTGGACTCACAGCTTCTGGTTTCCTCGTCGGCGCTGACCGAAGATTTCTATCAGAAAGCAATAAACACCAATGCCGGCCAGAAGGAGGTTATTCTGGTCGGCAGAATCTGTGTAATAATAATATCAGTGATAGCACTGGTTCTGGCCCTTAAGCCGGATGAAACCATCTTGAATATAGTGGCTTACGCGTGGGGCGGATTTGGGGCTGCGTTTGGACCTCTGGTGCTTTTTGCGCTGTTTTCTCCAAAAACGAGCTGGCAGTCAGCTCTGGCAGGAATGGTTGCCGGGACGGTCGTGCTGGTGGTCTGGAAACAGGTCGGATTGAACAGCCTGATGTACGAGATCGTGCCCGGCTTCGCCGCCAATTGTCTCACAATCGTTTTGGCCAATCACTTCTTCGTGCAAAAAGATGAGAGGATTTTGAAACAATATCAACAAGTAATGGAAGGATTAGCCAAGACAAGATGAGTCGCGCAATCAGCCATGTGTTCAGCGTCGGCTTTCGTAGCAGATAAGGTCGGAGAATGATATGAGCAGAAAAGCAGTGGATATTGTGTTGCTGCCGTCGGATGAGATGATGGAGAAAGCAATCCGGGCAAATGGCGCGCTGGTCCAAAACTCGCCCAGCAAAATCGTGCTGAACAAAGAGGACTGCCTGCCGCACGTCTCGCTGGCGATGGGCTGTATCGGCCAGCGAGACATCAAGCCCATCGAAGAAGTTCTCCGGCAGGTGGCAAAAGAAAGCCCTTTGGGCGAGTTGACAGTGACGCGCGTCCGCGCCACAACAAACGCCCGAGGCGAAAAAGTTTCCGTTTGGCAGATTGAGAAGACAAACGAGCTGCAATCGCTTCACGAGAAGATCATGAAGAAGGTCGCACCATATTTCAGCCGGGATGTGACCGTCGAGATGATATACGGTGACCAGGACGTTGCCGAGACTACTCTGCTTTGGATCAAGAACTACGCAGAAAAGGCGAGTTTCGCCAACTTTTTCCCCCACATAACGATCGGCTACGGCGAAACGGAAAGCGAGTCTTTTCCCATAACATTTGCCCCTTCCAGACTCGCTCTATGCCACCTGGGAAATCACTGCACCTGCAGAAAGATTCTCGCCTCCGTCGGACTTTGATTCGAATAACGAGGCCAGGAACAGCACGGAGATTTCTGCACTCGTGGTAATTGTGCCAGATGAGTTCTGCAAAATTGCAGGTTAGGCATATATTATTTAAGGAAATCCGTTTCTTGATTC
>CAZPJZ010000189.1:0-5238 GCA_964586995.1 uncultured Pirellulales bacterium
CGACTGAAGCACGGCAAGAAAGTTGCACTTGCCGGGGATACAAGTACAAGCCAGGTGCCCTGTCAGCAACCGACCCATGCCAAACCACCACAACCTATGGGCGGACCTAAGCACGGCGTGTCACTACGCCCTCAGAGCCCTGTCGAGGTCGGCGATGATGTCCTCAACATCTTCGATTCCTACGGCCAGTCTGAACAGAGTATCGGTGATTCCCAGTTCGTAGCGCTGCTTTCGCGTGTAGTCGTAGTAGCTCACCAGAGCGGGATGGGTGATCAGCGTCTCGACTCCGCCCAGGCTGGGCCCGATGTAACACAGCTTCAGCGCATCCAGCAAGCGCTTGGCCGTGCTGATGTTTCCTTTTATTTCAAAGGTGACGACCCCGCCGCCGCCGGCCATTTGCTGCCGCGCTAGTCTGTAGTGACGGTGACTCTTGAGAAAAGGATAATAGACCTTTCTGACGCGCGGATGCTTCTCAAGGAACTGGGCAATCGTAAGGGCCGACTCGTTTTGCTTCTTTACCCGCAGCGGAAATGTTTTTAGCCCCCGCAGCAAAAGATAGCAGCAATGGGGGTCTATCGTGCCCCCCATCGACTTGTGCAGGTTCCGCACCCGGTCGATCAACTCTGTCTTACCCAGCACGGCACCTGCCAGGATGTCATTGTGACCGGCCAGGTATTTCGTGCAGCTATGCAGGACAACATCCATGCCGAACTCAATCGGCCTCTGGTTGACAGGCGTGCTAAACGTACTATCGATGAGCGTAAGCACACCGTGTCTGTCGGCGATCCTCTTTATTTTGGCAAGGTCAAAGATGTTCAAATAAGGATTTGTGGGAGATTCAGAGAATATGAAGCGCGTATTCTTTTTGATTGCCTTGTCCAGAACCTGGTAATCCCCAAAAGGAACAATGGTGCACTCCACGCCGAACTGCTTCAAATAAGATCGGCAGAATTCGAGCGTCTTTTTGTAGCTGTCATCGGTGATGACAATATGGTCGCCGGATTGAACCAGCGACAGAATAGTGGTGGTTATCGCGCTCATTCCGGATGAGAAGACCACGCAGTCTTGGGCCCCTTCGAGGTCGGCAAGACGCCGTTCAGCAATCTTGGCCGTAGGATTGCCGTACCGACCGTACTCGAAATGCTCCTTGCCTTTCTTGGTATAATCCTCAATGGCCTGGCTGTTCTTGAAGGTGAACGTAGAGGTCTGAATGATGGGAGTGGTCAACGAATCGGCATACTTTGTTCTTGGCTCTCCCGCGTGTATCGCTCTTGTAGATAACGATTTGTCACCCTTGCGGACTCTATTGTTCCTGGACGACTTAGGCATTGCTGATCGCCTCCTACATAGAAAATTACGTGCCAGCATGAATTGTTTAACCGAGACAGGCGGCAAGTGCAAGCAATTTCTGCTCAATTCCGCGATGCAATGATTTGCAAGGCCGCTGCGGAACAATATAATAGTCCCTTGGCAATGAAGTTGTGCACGAAATGACCAAAAAATTGAAGTTGGACATATATTATTTGAGCAAATCCCCCGCCGGATTTGCTCAAATAATAGAGATTGATGCCCTTCCTACTCCGGCATGAGTGTGACAATCAGATCGGCAGTCCAGCACAAATGAGCACTGTAAGAGTTGCAATGTGCCAGATAGTGTCGCTTGACGGTGACCGCTGCGGCAATTTCGTGCGGATTGAAAATGCGATCAGTCAGGCCAAAGACGCCCAAGCCCAGATTATCTGCTTCCCGGAAACCGTAATATTGGGCTGGGTGAACCCGGACGCCCACAAACGAGCATATCCCATTCCCGGAAAAGACTCCGATCGTCTCTGTAAATTGGCCGGCGATTATGCGGTCCATCTTTGTATCGGGCTGGCGGAAAAAAAAGGCAAGAGCCTGTACGACTCGGCGATACTGATTAACGACAAAGGGGAAATCCTTCTGAAGCACCGCAAGATTAACATCCTGCCCGAATTGATGACGCCACCGTACACCCCGGGCAGACAGGTCGATGCAGTCGAGACCACGTTCGGCAGGATCGGGCTATTGATCTGTGCGGATACGCACAAAGAGCGAATCCTCAAGCGCATGGCGGCGTTGAAACCCGCCATTCTGCTCGTTCCCTACGGATACGCCGCTGAAGAAAAGGATTGGCCCGGACATGGTCGCGAGCTTGAGCGGGTGGTTACCCATGCCGCCAAGAAAGTGCATGCACCTGTGGTAGGAACCAACCTCGTCGGCCAAATCACAAAAGGACCCTGGAAAGGCCGGACCTATGGTGGCCACAGCGTCGCCGCCGATAGGACGGGCAAGATCATTTCAACGGGCAAAGACTGTGATCGGGACATCGTCATCGTTTCTCCAAGGATACGCCCGTGAGCATTGCAGGATCCGCAGGGACAGGAAACCCGCCCATCCTACTGCTACTAAGAGACTGCCTTCTCGCTCCGTTAGAAAACTCGACGGAGTGCCGTTCATGCTTCGGGCGATTGGTTCTAATCGGGCGAGCCAGGCGGACATGGGTGCTCGAACGGCAGTCTGGCCCCGCGCCATGCACCCTTGGCTTCGTGTGTCAGAGCGGCATATTTCTTGGCAAGGTCGATTACGGCGTCATGGCTTTTGTCAACGTACAACTCAAGCCAGTAGCCTTCAACGCCTTTCTTGGCAAGGCGTATGCCGGCGGCCAAACGGCCGCGATGGTCGCCGCCCGCACAATCGCCGGCGATCAAGGCTGCCATCAACCGGTCGGCTAAACTGCCCTCGGTCTGTTCATAGGCTCTGGCCATGGCAAAAATCACGTCTTGGCCGGTCAATGTGTTGCCCTGGCAGGCGTAGTATCGGCCGGTTGCGGCCCCCCACCAGATGCCTGACGGGTCGGCGTTGGCCGGATTGCGGTTGGCCGCCCGACCCGACATGTCAATAATGGCCAGTTGTCGTTTGTCCCGCTGGGCATCGTCGCGCAATAGCTCGGCCAGAACCTGCTCGGGCAGGTTCCCCTTGGCCAGCAGATCGAGTGCAGGCCCTGCCCATTCCGGACGGTGCCAATGCTGGGTGCAGAATGCCCCAACGCCTGCCCGCACATGGGCAACGACCTTGCCCACCGCCGGGTATTTGCTCGCCACTGCTGCACCGCAAACACCGCTGTCAGGGTCGACGGCAACTATAGAGAACGTCCCGGTGAGGCCGGCTTCGTCCTGAAGGCGCGCAGACTCCACTGCCGCCTGATAGGACCGGGTATCGGCTGAAACATTATGCTGCAAGGACACCGTACACCCTGTGGTAAAAAACAAATTGACCAACAACAAAAGGACCATGTCACGACACAGGCTGACGAAACTGCGATTCAAGCTAACCTCTGTCATCCTATTACCTTGCCTCACACAATGCTGCTTGCTGTTATCGCCACCGGTCTGCCGGTCTCGGCGGAAAGGTCGGCGGCAAAACACACGGCGTGCGTCCGGGCGGCATCCTGCAGGTCGGGAAACGGTTGCTTATCGTTAATAATGCAATCGAGAAGATGCGAAACTTCGCCGGCAAAAGGATGATGTGTGACATCGCCGCTATCCGGAAGCACGCAGGGAATCTTGGCAAAATCGTTCTGGCCGGGAAATAATTTCGGGGCAAAAATCTCGTTATTACGAAGCGTGCCCTCTGTGCCGTAGATTCCAATGTTGAACCTGTACGGCATCTTTGCGTCAAAAGTGGTAGTGGTGCGTCCGATCTTTCCATCCTTGAACTTCACGTTGACCGAAATCGTGCCCGGATACTCTACGGGGTTATCCGTCTTAACTTGATAGGCGAAAACTTCCTCGGCCTCACTGCGGGCAAACCAGCGCAGGGCGTCCACCGCGTGGATGCCGGCAGTTAAAAGTGCCGTGCCGCTTATCTCGCGGCTGCCGTACCATTTCAAATCCGTGGTCGTCCATATCCGATGCAGGTAATCGACCTCAACCATAAAGATGTCGCCAAAGACTCCCTGCTCTATCAGCCGGTCGATGGTCATCAATAGCGGGTTCCAGTGCAGCACGAAACCCACTACCGTTTTGACGTTGTTCTTTCTGACGGCGTCCAGTTGTTTGCGCACGTCCTGCGGCGTCAACGCCACCGGCTTTTCGATGATGATATCCTTGCCAGCTTCAGCAGCGGCGACCACATATTCGGTGTGCACGTTATGCGGCGTGCATACAACTACGATATCCACATCATCTTGCTGGAGCATCTTGGAGGCGTCAGTTTCAATCGTGCACTGAAGGTCGTATCGGTCGCGGTAGCGCTGCGCATTTGCGGGATTTCGGCTGACCAGCGCACGCACCTCAGATCGCTGGTCGTTCTTGAAGGCCTTTACATATTCTTCCGCCACCCAACCGCAACCAATAATCGCCGCACCGAGCTTTTCCATATTCTGTTTCCCTTCAAATCCTCAAGCATAGAAAGTAGCATATCGCTCCATCGCATCCATTATCGCCTTTACATTTTCAATGGGCACACCCGGATATAATCCGTATATCATCATAAGGCCTCCCTCCCGGCTGCCAAGCACCTCAACTTCCTGCCGAATCAGATCGTCGATTTGCTCAGGACTGCCGAAGCAAGTAATTTGCTGCCTGTCTATGTCGAGGTCAATGCAAACTCGTCCCTTCAGCTTCGCCGCTATCCAATCTATGCCGTTGACCAGGTCCTGAAGGTTAAGGGCATCAACACCACTGACCACAAGGTCATCCACCAGCGCGCGTATGTCACCATCGGAGTGCATGTGTACCAGGCAGCCCGCGTTATGAGCCGGCGCCATCAGGCGCTCATAGACAGGTTTTATGTACGTCCTGAATTGCTCGGGCGAAAGCATCGGCCCAAGCTGCATGCCCAGGTCCTCCGGATAGCGCATCATCGCTGCGCCGAGGTCAACGTAACGCTGGACGATTCCCATGCTGAAGGCTTCGACCATATCGATCAACTGCCGGAGTCTGTCGTCGCCGTCTGCCATGTCCAGCAGAAGTCTCTCATATCCGCGAAGATAGCTCAGCCGCAAAAACGTATGCCCGTGCTCCAGACCGCCGGCAGCGTGTTTCCCTTCAGCCTCGGCTCTCCATATTTTCGCTTTGACTGCGGACCAATCTATGGCTGCCATGCCGTTACTTTTGGCCGGGTCGGGCGGCGGAAAACTTTTCAAGGCGTCCCAATCCACCAGCGGATGCCCGGTCACCGAGCCGGTGATGCCATCGTCGGTTGTCTTCCAGACGC
>CAZPJZ010000190.1:0-5232 GCA_964586995.1 uncultured Pirellulales bacterium
TAAAGCCGATAGCGGAAGGTGTAGTCTTTGCCCGGCTCCATCACCCAGTCGCCCAATTGCGAAGGTGCCCAATTGAAGAAAACGTTGTTCTCAAACTCGGGCCAAATCCGCATCGGCTCAGGATGGCGGAAATTGCTCGGATGGCTCAGATGCGTAATGCCCGCCCATTTGCCCTTAATAGCTCCGGAGGTGTCACACCAGCGGGCGCGGGTTCCGTGCCCATCCTTGCGGGTATTGCCTTCGCTGGTTAGATACGCCGCGTTTTCGCCCTTCCATTCAGCCGCGGCGCGGTAGCCAAAGCCGCCATAGCGATATTGAATTTGAAAGAGCGGGCTGTCGGCCACACAACGCTGCGTGGACACAAAATCCACCAGCCAATACGCTGGTAGGGTGGGGCTTGCCCCACCATCAGGGTCGGTGGGCTGAAAGCCCACCCTACGCGGCCCGCCGACATTGTAGACGCGGACGTCCCAGACCTCTTTGAGCACCACCTTCTCGCCCGCCTCGGTCTTCAAAGCTACGTGGTCGTGCTCCGCCTCGAAGCCGCCATAAACCGGCCCGCTGGTCGTCGAGAGGAACCGCACGAAGCGAACAGTCCCTTGACCCTCTTTAAGGTTCCAGAAATCTACGTCTTTGCCCTCGAATTTAGTATGCGTCCAGGGCATCCAAATTCCCAGGTGATGGATGTGGTCGGGTGGATGAATGTTGGTCAGGATGTCACCGCTGGGCGACCGTAACGGATGAATAAACGCGCTGCGGCTGAAAAGTTCGCTCTGCCCCTGCGGCGGCGGGACAACAGCGTGATTATATTGCAGCAGTTTTTGCTCGCCTCTTCGGATGAGCAAAACTTTATCGTCTTTTACCGCTTCGACCACCGGAGTTTTTGCCGGTGCGCCCGTGACCAGTTCGTAAATGCGTTTTCCGCCCGCGGGCGTCTTGCCGGAGAGAATCCACCACAGCTTCGGCGATTCGCCTGGCTCAATCTGCATAGCAACCGGCGTTCGACTGTCGCCATCGACCTGTTCCAATCGCAAAGCCAACATCAGCACGGCCGCCCTTTGCAGGTTGGCTTTAGCCAGCTTGTGGATACCGTCCAGCGAGACACATACGGGCGTGTCAATACGGTCGTATTTACCTGCTTCGACGGTGATTCTTGTCAGGACTTCATCGGAAGTTGCAGCCTGGCCCGCGAGCAGAAACGGCAAAATATATACGGGAATGAGCACAGCGGATAAACGATTTGCCATCTTGGCTCCCTTTCTGCTGAAAGTATTTTGTATACCATCTTCTCTCGGAGCGAAACCCTGCAGGCTAACGAATTAGTGCGGTTTAATCAAGGATTATCTGGCAGATTTTGACAGAATGAATGATTAGCCCTGCCACCTGTGGGCAGGGCTTGCCCCCGGCACAGAGCCTGCCCTGAGCTCGTCGAAGGGTCCGGGGGCTAATCGAGGAAGCAATTCTGCTCATCCCTTGACGCAGATTAAAGGCTCAAGCCTGGCCACTTTCTTGGCTAATTCCGCCTTGTCGGTGGCATCAACCACCTCATCGACATCTTTGTATGCGCCGGGAGCTTCCTCGGCAATACCACGTTTAGAAGCACCGCGTATGATAATGCCTTGCTCGGCGAGAGTTCTCATGACGTCGTTTCCGTGCCATTTTTTGGTGGCCTGGGTTCGGCTCATCGCTCTTCCTGCGCCGTGACAGCAAGAGCCGAGAGAAAGTGACATGCTTTTTTCTGTGCCTACCAACACGTACGAAGCGGTTCCCATGGTCCCGCCGATTAGAACCGGCTGGCCAGCCTTTTTCAGGTCAGCCGGTAATGACGGGTGACTGGGCCCAAAGGCGCGAGTGGCGCCTTTGCGGTGCACGTATAATCTTCTGGTTTTGCCGTCAACCACGTGCTCTTCAGGCTTGCAGGTATTATGCGAGACATCGTAAAGCAGGACCAGATTGGCTTTGGGAAAAACGTCCGCGAAGACCTGCCTGACCAGGTGCGTCAGCATCTGGCGATTGGCTACCGCACAGTTGATGCCGCAGTTCATCGCACCGATATATTGCTGGCCCACGTCGGACTTGATCGGCGCACAAGCTAAGTCTCTCTCCGGCAGCGCTATTCCGTGGCTGGCCGCGGCCTTTACCATTCTACTGACGAAGTCTGTCGCTACCTGATGGCCGAGTCCTCGGGAGCCGCAATGAATACTCAGCAGTATGTCGTTCTCGTGCAGACCGAAGGCGTCAGCGCAGTTCTTATCGTAGATCTCAGTGACTTTCTGGACTTCCAGGTAATGGTTTCCGGAGCCCAGCGTCCCGACCTCATCTTTTTGTCGCTGCTTGGCGTGATCGGAAACGTATTTCGGCTCAGCCCCCGCCATGCGCCCGTGTTCTTCGATGCGTTCGAGGTCTGCCCTAGTTCCGTAGCCTTGTTCGACCGCCCACTGCGCGCCTCCCCGCAGCATGTCATCCATCTCCCGCCCGGCGAGCTTTAGTTTTCCACGGCTACCCACGCCGGCCGGTATCCGCCGGGCCAGCAAATCGGCGAGCCTGTTTTTCGCCGGCTCAATGTCATCGAGAGTAAGGCCGGTGCGAAGGGCGCGGACGCCGCATGATATATCGAAGCCCACGCCTCCTGCTGAAATTACGCCGCCTTGCTCTGCGTCAAAACCTGCCACACCACCGATAGGAAAGCCGTAGCCCCAGTGAGCGTCGGGCATCGCATAAGAGGCCTGCACTATGCCGGGCAATTTGGCAACATTCGCCGCCTGTTCAAAAACCTTCTGGTCCATCTGCTTGATGAGTTTCTCATCGGCGTAGACGATCACAGGCACGCGCATATCTTCAAAAGGCTCCATGTACCACTGACACGCAGCACGGCTTTTCAATTTGTCGCCATACATACCTTGGACCTTTCTAATGCGGACGAGCCGGAACCAAATAGGTGCATGATGAGCTCTCAAAAAATCGAAGTTGGACATATTTTGAAAAGCATAAATACGGCAGATTGTTTGCTTTTCAAACCCTCAGAAACCAAATTCAGGACATCACGCCCGATTATTTGAACAAACCCTTGGCTGGGTTTGCTCAAATAATGTATGTCCAACTTCAATTTTTTGACCGTCTTGTGCACAATTTAATTGCTAAGAAACTAAAGACTATACGTCAACCACACACTGCGCTATCCAGGTGCCGTCATCGGCTTGTTTAACTTTCAAATCCGTGAACGTAGCAGCCTTGACTTCCACGGCAGGGCTGTGCTTTTTCACATTTATCTTTTCGCCCCAAGCTTTGGCCTGGAGCTGATTGTTGTCAATGCTCACCTCGAATCGGCTAAAAAGCATTTGCTGTGTTGCCATCTGGTATATTATAGCATTCAGCCAGGCTACAAAGAGAAATTCGTCGTCCTGGTCTTGGTAGCTAATCTCGACCCATCTTTTCGGTTGTACCGTTTGCAGGTCCGTAACGATTGCCGTTAGGGCTAAACCAGCTTGAGCAAAGGCCTCGGCTTTACTTGGTCCGAAGCCTCGGATGCCCATATCCGCCGGATGCGAATAATGTTCCCAGCGTGCTTCGCCCATAGGCATATCCATGAAATCGCATCTAATGCCCGGCTGCACAATTCTATTCAGAAAGCTTGCCGTCTTGCCCGGGCTTACCGGCCGGCTACGTGCCTTGCCAGACGGCCGTCTGCTCGGCCGTCTGACCCGCTTGACCCTGGCTGGGCAGTGTCTCAACAATCGGAATACGGACCGGTTCCTGCTGTTTTTGACGAAGAGCCCTGGAGCACCGCGAACTCAGATTGCTCAGTACATTCATGAAGTTGATGTATGCTTCGTAGGGTGAAGCGTAAGGGTTGAAGTACTTGTGAACGTCTCCATCCGAGAAATACTTGATGCACATGTAGTAAAAATGGTCTGATGTCTGCATCTTTCTCCAGTCCGCGATTATGCTCTGGTCTTTAGTTGCTTTGACCTTGTCTTCCATCCTGTAAAGCTCGGCCACGGCGTTTTGCTGCATGGCGTTACTGAGCCAGGCGGAAAGGTCTCGCTCGATGTCCGCCCAGCTTATGGCGTAAGGGATGTCAATCACGCCAACCGCATCGTATGCGGCCACTACTTCTGAAGGTGTTTTGAAGTCGTTGTCCGGATGCTTGAGGACTTCCTCCGGCAGATGCCGCATGAAATTGAATATCCCGGTATCCTCCCACTGGTGCTCGCCAAACGTTTCGTAATCCATGAACAGATTGACGACAAATCCGTTGCCGTTTACGGCATTGATCCAACTGGCAAACTTGTCGGCCCCGAGAGGCCACTCGGTCCAGGCTCGATTGGAAAACCTAAAGGCAATGTCGTCGCTGAGGCGATAGTTTTTCAGCAGAAGCTTTAGCTTATGCGAATCCGGCGGGCGGTAGACGAAGTTCGGGCTTCTGTAACCGAGGACGTGATCGGCCCCCTCGGTCAGCACGGCGTCGAAGCCGCCCACCTGTTCGATGAGGCTGGCCAGCGCGTTATTATAGATGAGTTCGGTGTTCCTGAAGACGCGCGGCGTCTGGCCGAAAAACCTCTGGACGGCCTGCTTATGTGCTTCAATCTGCTCGACGAATTCATTGACCGAGTACAGAAAGCTCAAGCTGTGATAATAAGTCTCGGCCAGAAACTCCACGCAGCCGGTCGCGGCCAACTCCTGAAAGCTGGCCAGAACCTGCGGCGCGTACAACTGCAACTGTTCCAGCAGGACACCGGTGATGCTAAAGGACACCTTGAACCTGCCCTGGCATTTCTTGATCAAGTCCAGCAACACCAGATTCGCAGGCAAATAGCACTTGTTGGCTACTTTCTTGCAGACTTGCTCATTCTTGAAATCGTCGAAATAGTGGCTGTCCTGGTGGAAAACGGTGTAGTGCCTCAGTCGATGAGGCTGATGGACTTGAAAGTAGAAACACACCGATGCCATGATAGGCACTCCTTTTGACCCTGTGCACCGGATATAGCCAGCTATTCGCCAGCACGCTCAACTGAGCGTTTTGCCCGGGCACCGTCACAAGACACCGAAAAACTGTACCTCGAATACGGAGCTTCCCTGAATTCTGTTCGATTTGCCCCGGTCTTCCCTAACCAACCAGGATTGATTCTGTGATATTAGCATGATCCTTGCCCGAACGCAACGGATTTCCATCTTTCTCGCCAGATTTTTCTGGCGAGCCGAAGTCAAAACAAGGGATCGAACCGCAAGGAT
>CAZPJZ010000191.1:0-5213 GCA_964586995.1 uncultured Pirellulales bacterium
TACTCTTGACGCGCAGCTTGGGCGGTTGTGGCTGCGCGCCTTGGCGAGTCATCGCAATGCGTTCACCCATACGTCCTTGCAGATTCTGGCTGAAGTTAAAAGTGGATTCTTCCGTTCGGGACTCCAGTGTGGACAGGATCGGCTCGCCCAGTGAAGGAAGTTCGACCTCAGATGTCTCTGCCACAGTGAAAAGGCCGCTGTCACCAGAGAAGTATCTGCCCTGCAGTTGCCAGTCCGTGTTCTTGTCGTCTTTGCGCTCGATAAGCCAGCGGTCAACGCGATACTTGCCGACCGGCAGCCTGACAGCGCCGTCCTTTGGCTTTAATATGAATAATCCGTTCTCTCCGCCGGCGGCAAACTCGGTAATCGCTTCCGGTAGGCGGACGGCTCCGAAAGTCACATCTTCGGCCTTGGCAAGTTTTATGTAAGCGCCGTCACGGGCGATTTCAGTTGTATATAGCGCGCCGTCGACCTCGATGTAGTTGCCCGCAAAACGAGTGTCCCGGCTGTCCTTCTTGCCGATGCGGATGCGGTCGGCGCCGCTGGCGTTAAGAGATTTGTCGTTGAAGGTCCCGTTAACGTTTTGGTCAATAAGCACGCAGTGCTTCTGCTGGCCCGCGACGGTAATAGGCCCTTCGTACCATCCCGCTGACCTGATATACAGATATCTACGGTCTTGATACTGATAGAATTGAATATTCAAGTGGTACGTGATTGGGCCTTCCTCGGTCTGGAAAACCACCTTTATTGGCCCAAAATATGTGTAGCGGTCCTCCTGCCGGTACGCTTGGCAAGCGGATTCGTCAGCAAGGCTGTTGTCTGCGTCCGAGTCCACGTAGACTGAGTCGTACGGGCCCTGCTTTTTCGTGCGGTCCAGCGCTATCCAGAGGCCGCCGGCCTCCGCCATGGGCGTATTCCAGCGGGCAAAAAGCGGCTCGTCACACTTGAACTGCGGCAGCTCCACGCCCTGGGGCTTTTCAGAGCTCGGCCGCGGCGTTGCCGCTCCCATATCGCCGAGTATCTGCCAGGCCTCGTTTGCCACTGTGTACTGTAGCCACTGCTCTGGTTCGCCGCCGAACGTGGGGCTGCCCGCCGTTGCCAGAATGCACACACCAAGGGCAACTGCTGCAAAAACCCGGATTCTGTTAATCATATTTGCCCCTCCCAAAAGAGGTTGATCTGTGCGCATACGTTGACCGTCGTCGATGCTCCCATATACAAATAGACGCGTATCTTAAGCCAGATGTTACGCGCTTCCTATGTTTTTTGCAAGATTTTTGCCGAATTGACGACCCCATCCGGGCAAGATCGCAGATTTGACGTTTGAGATTGCCGCCGGCACAGCTTGCCCGGCACGGGTATTTGACCGGACCTGCCGGCTCACCAGGCCCGGTCACGTTATGCCATTACCGCAGTATAGCACCGGGGCTCAATGAAGACTCTTGAGACTCGGTTGTTACCTGTTGTTCGGGCCAATTCTTACGCAGAATCTGCCGAAGGGCGCCGTCCACTCCCAGAACGACTATCTCCTTATGACCGGTTTTTTCTTGGCCCAGATACCGGCTGTCCTCAGATACCAAGCATGTTATTTGGTCGTTCCCTTTCCACGCCGGGGCCAGCTCCAATACGCTGTCGTCGCCGAATCCCTCGGACTGCTCGATGCTGAACTCCGCGGACTTACTGGCCAGCTTGTAGCATATAAACCTATTGTTTTGTATAGGCAGCAGCACTTTCCTGCAGTCGGGCGACAGGCTGAACTGGCACACATTCATGGTTTGGCTCGTGTAAGCCGAGAGCCCAGGTGGCAGTACGTCAGTTATGGAGCCCGTGACTGAATCATAGCAGAATAAGGACCATCCAGGTTCATCTCGTTCGACCGAAGGCAGCGACAGCGAGGTGCTGGCAAAGAACATACGTCCCGATGGACCGTACTCGACCTTCGTCCAGGGATAGAATAATACGCCGGCATGCCCCTCGGTGTGACCTGTGCAGGTGTGGGTGTGGATAGTTCCTTCTTCGCAAGGCGGTGCAGGCTGTGCCAGGAGCTTGCCGTCCTCGTCCAGGACAGTCGTTTCATCGAGCGAGCCTATGGCAAAATCCCTATCCTTGTATTCGCCCTGCATATAGGCAATAGCCCTTCCATCGTCGCGCCAATCATAGCCGAAAGCCACAGGCGACCTGACGAGCATAGCCTTTATGTCTTCGTGCAGCGAAGCAGCAAACAAGGAAAACTTCATGGCAGGGGCATGGTCTCCTTCTTCTTCCGGCTCGATCATCAAATAGGCAATATACTTGTTGTCCGGCGAAAAACAGGCTTTGAACATAGACAATACGCTCGTGGCAACAACCTTTTTCTCGGATAGCGCCTGTCGGGGCGCAACAATTAGTTTGAAATAGGCTATTTCGCTTTCTTTGCTTTTTTTGATGGCCTCGGTTCCTAACTTGTCAATGACCTGCCTGTCAGCTTTTTCGCAGACGTAACGAATCACCCAATTGCGGTATTCGCCCGTACATTTTACGGGACCGCCGACTACCTGCGGGAATTCGCCATTTGACAGACCCTCTGTTATGATTCTCTCGCTCATCAACCGGGCGTGGTTCTCTATCATTTTGACCTGGCCGGGCGGTAAGGACTTTAGGCCCTCATCCAGGCTCGAACACTTGGCTGCCTGGCTGTATGCGATCCAGTTTCCGTCTTTTGATATGCCGGGCCACATTCCAACGTCTTTTTGCGCGATGATGGTCGCTTTGCCTGTCCGCTCGTCCAGAAGAGCAAGCGATCCGTCTTCGCTCATCAGTCCGACCGTACCATCCTCTGACCACTGAAGTGAGTCTTCGGGAATGCAGCCCCCGAGTAAGATGGTGGCTGCATAGAACGCCAGGACGCCGCAAATCATTTTACGACTACTCATAATGTTTCTCCTTAACATACCGTCTGTATTTGTCCCATAAGCTGGTATCCGAAGGATAGGCCCTGTATGGGTGGTCCGGCTTGTGCTCAAGTAAAGCCAGCATCTTGTCACCCCAAAAAGTGCCTGCATATTTCTGTTTCAAATCCTGGACGCTCTTGACCTGGGCTTGCTCTTGATGGGGCTTGGCTGAGACAATCGTGCCGCTTTCGCCCGTCGCCGGCCGCCGTCCCGCAACGTGGCCGATCACGACGCCGACCAGCAAAACCGCCGCACAGCGTATAACCGACTGCCATTGCAAATGAGGCAATTGCTTTTTCTTGATAACACGTCTGCGAAAGCTTACACCATTGTTCGCGGTCTTTATTTGAATTGCGGCCTGTGTTTTTTCATAAGTCGCTAACATGTTTCTTGCCCACCTGCTTGCCTCAGGATGCTCTGCAAGGTAGGCTCCGAACAATGCTTCTGCATCTGGGTTCAGTTCACCGGCCGCGGCGTCTATCGCCAGCCTTTCGATATTTTCACGTTCCATTTTCCTGTTTCCCGATCTGTTCTCTTACGATTTTCAGCCCTCTATGCAGCCGAGATCGCACCGTTCCAACGGGAATGCGAAGAACATCCGCTATTTCAGCATAGCTTAGCCCGGCGGCAAATCGCAGATGAATGACTTGCCTTTGCTCCGATTCCAAGCCTCTGACAACGGTCCATATTGCCTCGATCTGGGACCCCGCCCCGCGGGAACCCTCATTTGCATCCTGCCTTTCTAAGGCACGTTTGACAACGTCACCGGCTATGTCCGAGGACGCAATGATCCGGTTCCGCTTGGTCCGTCTGAACCAGTCTAAGTACGTTCTCCTGGCTATCTGAAAGAGCCATGACTGCCTTGTTCCCTGCCCATTGAACTGGTGCCATCCTTTCAGGGCCCGCAGATAACAGTCCTGTGCCAGGTCATCTGCATCGGCCCAATTTTCACATGCGCAGAACATGTACGCACGGATTCTGGCCGCCGTCTGTACCCAAAACCTCTCAAATTCGAATCCGGATCCGCCTGCCATTGTCTCTAACCACAGATAATGACGGTGAAAATTCCCAAAAAGTTCCCTGCCCTCGGAATTATTGAAACTGCCGGCAGTTGCCAGCTCGGCCCCACCGGCACCTCAATCGGCGATCGGAAGCAAATGCTCGATGATGGCCGGCAAATCTCTAAAACGCAAATTATAATTGCCTTGTTCTCTCGTCCGCAAGGTTACAGAAAGACCGGCGGCGCGACCGGGCAGCCTGCAAGGGCGTCAGTTCTGCTTTGGGATTGGTCGTTGTGGTTTGTTTAATCAAGGAGTCGGTTTTATAGAGGCATTTGCGGCGGTATCTGGCGGGGCGTGCGAATCCCCTTGAGCCTCCGAAAGAACTGCCTTACCGCGCTGCTCAAAACTCCAAACGCTTGCCACACTTGTACCCTCTTTGATCAGGCACACTTTTTGTGGGATGAACGTGTGGCCGTTCCAGACCATTCTATTGGAAATCGAACCTTGCATCGGGCGCTCGTAGTTCAGACCAATGCAATTTCTCGCATCAACAATGCCCACCGTCGGCACGGTCTCTTGCCTACCTGGCGTTTGCCTCTCAACGGGCAACTCGGCCTCGAGCGTTTGCTCGGTTACTGTCTTTTCCGGCGCTTCAATCTTCGGCTCCTCGTCAACAGCAGGGACATCGGCTGTCCTTGTAACGTGTTCTTCTATGGGCAAAAAGACCCACGTTTGCACAGATTCCTTTTGATCCAGGAATCCCTCATCGACCTTGGTGATCGCTGCATTTCCGGACTGTGGTGGCCGTCTCATTAGAAGAAGTACGGCTAAGGCCAGGCAGATTGCCGTGATTCTCAATGTCTGTTTCACCAGAGGCGTTATCATTCATCCATCTCCCGTACTGCCCTGTATCGTAGCTCGGTACTTGCACAATTACTTATCGGCTTACTTGACGCCGGACTTTCCATTGTGTCTTGCTGGCTTATTAAATCTTACGAAATGGACACGGCTGTAGCCAAATCCCGCCAGAAAGTCCTATAACAACCCGCCTTCCCACGGGCAGAAACAGACTTAGTTTGTTAAGAAAGACATGGCAGCCCCTGCGATTAATGCCATGACGCCGGCTTTGTGGCTGCAAGTCGGCCGGAAAGATGCTTTTTCAGCCAAGGCAAAAAACTGTCAGGCTGATTGGATCTCCGATGCCAGCCTAACCCGGACTACAGGCCAGGTGAACAAAAATAGACACGAATTGTAGTAATTTCATGGGTTGGCAACGCCCGGG
>CAZPJZ010000192.1:0-5212 GCA_964586995.1 uncultured Pirellulales bacterium
TTATTTTCGCTCGGCACCTTCTCCAAGGCCCCTTGCGGGCAAGCCTTGACACACGGCGCCGACTCGCACCGGCGGCAAATTAGCGCGAAGCGAACCATTTCCAACAGCGAGTCGAATCCTTTGTTCTCAGGATGATGCTTGTACGAGCACTGCACTCTGGACTCGCCCTGTGTTCTGCTTTTTGCTAAGTCAATTATCAACTTGCCAGCCATAACTTGTCCCCCGTGACCCGTGGCCCGCGACCCGAATTACCAGCGAAGGGACACGAGCAACGAGGCACGAATCAGTCCCAAATGTTCGGATAGCCTTTTATCTGCTCGTAGGTAAAAACAGGCCCATCTTTACAAACATAGTACTTGCCGATCATACAATGCCCGCATTTGCCCACGCCACAGCTCATGTTTTTTTCCATCGAAAGATAAATGCTCTTGGCCGGGAATCCAAACTCCAACAACTTCAGGGTAACGAACTTCATCATAATCGGAGGGCCACAGACTATCGCCACCGCGCCAGCAATATCCACGTCGCAGCGATCGAGTATGGTGGTCACCACGCCCACGTTTCCATTCCATTGACCATTCGCCTTGTCAACGGTCAGCCTGATATTGACGCCCTCAATTCGCTGCCAGGGGCCGAAGAGTGTTTTTTTGTAGATAAAATCATCAGGCGTTCTGGCTCCGAACCGGCAGACGACGGACTTGAAATCCTTCACTCTATCTACCAGAGTCAGAAACAGCGACCGGATGGGCGCCAGGCCCACGCCCCCGCCTACGATGTAGACTTGTTTACCTACGAAATCGCCGACCGGATAGCCGTTGCCGTACGGTCCTCGAATACCCACCTTTTGCCCTTTCTTGCATTCGTGCAACAGGCCCGTCACGTGACCCGCCTTCATGATGGTGATTTCCATCTTTTCGGTCTCGCACGGCGAGGAAGAGGGAGTAAACGGTGCCTCACCCTCGCCCGGCAGAGTCAGCTCCACAAATTGCCCTGTCTCGAACTTGAATTTCTGCTCCGGCACGACGACGAAGCTCTTGATCGTGGGTGATTCGTCTATGATGTCAACGATTTCGGCGTTGATAGGTTGATAGAAGTTGCCTGTCATTTTTTGACTTCCGCTTCTGCCTTATCCTTATGTCTGTTCTTGAACTCCTCATTCAGCTTCTTTAGCACGACCCGGATATCCACGCCGCCCGCCTCCGCATCGACGCACCTGCCGCAGCCGACACACATATCGATCCCATACCGGTCAAAAAAATAGGACAACTTGTGCATCAGCCGGTGTCTGAGCCGGTCTCCAAGGATCTTCCGCGGATTGGCGCCGCCGGCTACCTTAGCATAAGCAAGTCTCATGCAACTATCCCACATCTTCATTTTGCCAAAGTACTCTTTCTGCTTGGTGTCATAGAGATAGAAGCAGTGGCAGGTGGGACAGACCCGCGTGCAGGCCTGACACTCAACACAGGTTTTCGCCTCCTGGTCGTACACATCGGAATCATAGCTGGGGCCTACGACATCCTGAACCGGCGCATCGAGCTTGAACTGGGCATTGTTTTGCTCAAGCTGCTGCTGTGTCTGGGTCCTGTTCTTATCTCGCTCGGCTAACGCACCATCGGGCACAGCCGTAAAAAGCTCGGAATGCCTTTGCAAAAAGTCCTTGCCCTTCTGCGAACCTGCTTCAATGATAAAACCATCCTTAGCCTGCGAGACATTCAGATCAAATCCTGCTTGCGGAAAGGGCTGCCCGCCCAAAACGTTGCAGAAGCAGCTTTCACCGGGGTCAAAACAATCCGAGGAAATAATGAACATTTTCTGCCTTCTGGCCACGTAAAAGGGGTCCTGGAACTCTTCTTCCAGAAAGACCTTATCCAGTATCTCAATGGAGCGCAGGTCGCACTGTTTCAGCCCAAAAACGGCAAAGGGCGCTATTTGCTCCGGCTCAAACGGTTCCGGAAAGACTGCCGCCAGTTCGCGCAGCGGAAACAGAAACTCCTTGACCGGCGTGCACACGCGTATGTTGTTCAATTCCGCCTCCGTCTGGGCGGACGGGTCGTAGCGGGTAAATACGAAGTGCGCGTTGGCCCTTTTGGGAACATACAGGTCCATCTGTTTGGCAACGGCATCCAGGAACGGCTTCAGACTCTTGATAAAGACGCTTTCCATTTCCTAACAACTCTCTGAACAAACGCATAGCCAAGGGCTCAACTCATCGGGATATAGTATGGCAGACGAGCAAGCTCCATAGCAATGTCAAGGGTTATTACTTTCACCTTCTTAGGAACAGTTATGCTAAGCGGAGAAAAATTCAAAATACCTTTGATCCCGGCTTTGACCAGCGAGTCGGCCGTTTGCTGAGCGGCCTCACGCGGAACCGCGATGACAGCTAAGCCGATTTTCCGCCTTCTCAGCGTCCGCAGATTGGAAACGTCCTCGATCAAGACCTGGTTTACTCTTCTGCCTATCTTGCGAGGATCATTATCAAATGCGGCAGCGACGTCGAACCCGTACATCTTAAAACCCGGATACGCTAAGATGGCTGAGCCCAAATTGCCCACCCCTACCAGAGCGGCCCTCTGCACAATGCTCAAGTTGAGGATTCTCTTGATTTGGGTTATGAGCCTTTTGACATCATAGCCCACCCCCGGCGTGCCAAACGCGCCGAAATAAGAAAAATCTTTCCTTATTTGTGAAGCGTTTGCACACACAAAATCGGCCAGCTCACCGCTGGATATGCTCTGCTGGCCCTGCTCAGACAAAAACAGCAGGCCCCGCAGGTAAATGGGCAGCCGACGAACCGTCTCATCAGGAATTCTATGGTACTTCATGATGAATTACTCTACGCCAGCTTTACACTTGAGTTCACATTCACAAACTCTTTCATTCTACCAGCAACGGCTGTCAGTATCAACAGAATATGCCGCTCTGGGCAAAAAAATGCTATCCTTTAACGTATGGAAAAGCGTGATTGTCGCGTCTGGCCCAGAAAATGCAAGAAAATAAAGAATTTTTCTTACACTTTGCCGCCCCGCCAAACCCCAGATCTGCAAGCATTATAAACCGCCGACATTTCTCCATTAACCCACGGTGCCGCAACGGCTTGTGAGCTAAGGCCAGCAGTTCAAGGCTTCTGCAAAATTGCAGCCTTAGCATACTTTGACAAGAAAACTGGCTACAATGTGCCCCTGCTTGCTCCGTCTTCTGCGGCCGATCCTCCGTCAGACAGGCGGATCGGGCCCGGGCTAAAATATCGTGCCAATAAGCTTTGAAGCAGCCGTCATGTCCAGCGGAAGTCCTCAAGTCGTCCCCCTGCCACAAACCCAAAGCACAACCCTGCATTGTGTCCCTGCGGCAAGTTTGGTATCTTATTGCGGCAAAATTAAGCAAGATAACACAGTCCTACCAACAAGCTGGGCTGGACAGCAGGACTTTGCCTGTTGGATGATCGCCAAGCTATGAAAGGGACAGGCTCATGTTTCTGAAGCGTGCCTTTGTCTGGATTTTGGCTTTGATGCTGTCGCACAGCACACATGCCGATGGCATTGAGATGAAGCCATTTGTTATGGACTGGCAAGATACCTGCGATTCACTCATTCGGCATCAATTGCGTGCGATTCCATTTCCTGGACTCGAACTGGTCGCCAAGCGTTTTTGTCAAAGACAGGGATGATACACGTGTTCTGGACGATGAACACATCCAGGCACTGCACGGAGAATACCCCCGACAGCTTTTGACTCACGACGAAGTATCCCGGCACGTGGACGGACATCACGCCGCTTAACGAGAGACCAATTTGCCGCCGCCCCCAAGAACAGGTTTCACCTCGAAGCAACCTTCTACATGGAGCTGGAGCGAGACTACTTCGAGCAAATGTATCGGTACTTGAAGGAGGACGTCGCACTAAAGTCCCTGGTTGTTGGAACCAGCGACCACAATCATGGCAAGACCGGCTATCCTCTGCTTACGTCCACGTCGAAGCTGGACGTTGTGGATGGTCACGTATACTGGCAGCATCCCCGTTACCTGACCGACCCCAAGACCAGGCTGCGTACTTTTTCCATCCAGAATACCCCGATGGTAAACGAGCCCCTCAACTCGACCGTGGTCCAGCTTTCCCGCTCTGCGGTCGCCGGCAAACCGTACACCGTTTCAGAGACCAATCATCCTTTTCCCAACGAATATGCCTGCGAAGGCATCGCCATACTTGCCGCCTACTCGGCTCTACACGACTGGGACGGCATCTTCTTTTACACCTTTGAGCACAGTGCCCCTGAGGCGTGGGAGGCAAGAATACCGGGACACTTCGATATTCGTCCGGACCCTGTGAGAATGACGAATCTTGCTGCCGGCGCTGTAATGTTCTTGAGAGGTGACGTTCGCCCCGCAGTTGAGACCGTCCTCAGGTCATGCTCACTCGAGCAGGTGCGTGAGGGCATCCGCCACCCATCTTCCGAGCGCCCTTATTTCACGCCCGGCTTTTCACTGTCCATTGCTCTTCGGCACGCAACGCGAATCGCCGCGTTTGACGATCAACCAAGGCAATATCCAAACGTTAGTCACGACAGCCCGATTGTTTCCGACACCGGCGAGCTCAGATGGTATCGCTCTGAGCAGCAAGAAGGCCTTGTAACAGTCGAAACGGAGAGGTCGCAGGCCCTGATCGGTTTTGTCAAAGACAATAACAGGACCCTGAAGAATCTTTCAGCCGAAGTGGAGAACCAATTCTGCTCTATCATTCTAAGCTCCCTCGATGGAGAGCCTATATCCCGTTCCCGGCGCTTACTTTTTGCCGCAACGGCACGGTCAGCGAACAGTAGTATGACCTGGAGCCAGGACAGAACGTCCTTGTCGAACTGGGGTTCGGCGCCGACGGTCATCGAGCCCGTGAAGGCAAAACTAATCCTGCGAGACCTCGAACCAGCACAGGGCGTGGAGATAATCGCCGTGAATGGCGCCGGCAAGGCGTTGAGCGGCTCAGTCACTGCGGAAAGCCTTGAAGGGAATTTCCAGGTGTCTATCGGAGAGCAACCAACGACGTGGTATCTGATAAAGATTCGAAGATAAGAATTGCAGGGGGCCGCTCAATTCTAAAAGCAAGCCGATGCCCATGTTGACAGCAGGCGTAAGAACTTGTCTAATGCCGGTGACTTAGAGATGCAAGCGCCCGTAGCTCAGTAGGATAGAGCATCGGTTTCCTAAACCGGAGGTCGCAGG
>CAZPJZ010000193.1:0-5199 GCA_964586995.1 uncultured Pirellulales bacterium
GCTAAAAACGTAAAACTATGGAATTCCACAGTTTTACGCTCTTAGTTCCGCGTTTTAAGTTTCTCCCTAATGCTTGTGCTCGCTATCGCCCAGATAAGCGGCTCGGAATTCCGCCAGCAGCATTCTTAGTTTCTCGACGTTGGCAAGGTCGGTGGTCTGCTTGGCCTTCATGCCGTAAACCAGCATCTCATGCAGCAGCGTCACCTGCCTGATATACTTCCGGTAGGCCGCACCCTCAGACGCATCAACCGGCTTTACTCTCTGAGCCATAAAGTAGTACGTTACTATCTCGCTCAGCTCGTCTGCGTGCTGTTCTTTATTCTGAACCCACCGGACTAGCTGGTTGAAATTCGGCTTTTGCTCCTGCGAAAGCTCATTGATCTGGTTCACGGACTTCTCAATGGTGGCAATATGCTCGGCAATCGCAACAAAACGAGCCGGGTCGTCATAAATCCCACACGGTATCTGGCAATGTGAATATACCATTGAGACAGAAACCGCCAGCGAAACCAGAATCACCGGCACCATCAATTTGCGGCTGACTACGCTTGTCATACTTGACCCTTTCCAAATAGATGACTCTTCAATATTGGTCCAAATGGTAAAACTCTGCATTTTCAAGCCAGGTTTGCGGCCTCGAAACGAACTCAATGATATTCTCCAGCAAAAAATAATGTTTGTTTTCTTCCTCGGCCAGTCTCAGGAATATCTCTCGTTGATATTCTTGCTCGACCTCGTCGGCTTTGGCCTGATAGAAATCCTGGGTCTTTTTCTCGATATCCTGCGCTTTCCTGTAAAGGTCCGACTGCTCAGCGTCGAAGTCAAAACTCTCGCCGGAGTCTTTCATCCGGGCAAAAATGTTCTTGGCATCGGTCAAGATTGTTGTCTCAGCCATCTGAGGCCTTTTAGTCTTCATCCTTGCCAAAGTCTTGTAGTGCTTGACCTCCTCGTCAGCCAGCATAGTGAGTATGGTTTTGACTCCGCGGTTGTCTGTCTTGCCCACCAATTGACGGTAGTAATCCTCGCCATCTTTTTCCATTTGCATGGCGTAGTCAAATATATCCATTGCACGGTCCTTTCACAAGTTGAGCGACTGCCACTGCTGAAGCGATTGGTTGAGGATGCGAATATGGCGCATCTCCTCTGCAATAATCTCATCGAGCTTGTGTTTGCCGGCCTTGGTGGGGACAAAGTCCTTCAAGCCCGTATAGTAGACAATCGAATCTTTCTCTTTTTCAATCGCTCTATTGAGGACTTCTGCTCGGCTCTCGTTGCCGCTCAGCTCCTCAGCCGGGTCGGGCTTGATGCCGAACACGGCAAGGCCGGCCATCGCCTGAGCTTCCGGCAGGAGCCTCTCATCGGGCCTGAAGGTCCGAAGCTCGCCGCTCTGCTGGAAAAGCTGCTCTCGCATAGCTGCGAACACACCCTCGTGCTTTTTTTCCCAACCAGCCAGTTCAAGAAACAGCGTGCGAAGCTGAGAGTCATCAAACAGCTCAGCGGCCCGGCGGTAAAATCTGGCGCCATTGCGCTCGATTTTCTCCGCTATTTCAAAGGCCTCAAACGCGTTGAACTCCACACCCGTGGTCGTTTTTTCCATAATCCCTTACCTTACCTTCTTACGTTCACTGAATCAACGAGCACCATTCTGCTGCCGCGCCGGCGGCGTGTATCTCTTCAGCATCAAGGAAAAAGTCACCACCGTGACCGAGCTCAAGGCCATGGCCAGGCCGGCAAATTCGGGTCTCAAAGTAATTCCCCAAAACGGATATAATATGCCGGCCGCAACGGGAATCAGAGCGGAATTATAGGCAAAGGCCCAAAAAAGATTCTGCCTTATCCTCGACATTATCTTCTTGCTCAACTGCACCGCCGAGGCAACGTCCATAAGCTCGTCCCTGATAAGCACTACCTGGCCGCTTTCTATGGCGACGTCCGTACCGCTGCCGATAGCGATGCCGATATCAGCTTGAGCAAGGGCCGGGGCATCGTTAATGCCGTCGCCTACGAAGGCCACCACCTCATCTTCCGCCTGCAATTGTTTTACCCGGCCCGCCTTATCCTGCGGCAAGACTTCGGCCAGCACATTGTCGATTCCGATTTGCCCGGCGACGGCCTTTGCGGTCCGCCAGTTGTCGCCGGTGATCATTACGACCCTAAGCCCCATGCCCTTCAGCTCATCCACGGCCTTTCCGGCGGCTTCCTTCAGTACGTCAGCAACGGCTACCACGCCACAGAGCTTACTGTCCACCGCAACAAGCGATACAGTCTTTCCTCCGTTCTCAAGCTCGAGGATTCTTTGCTCAATTGCATCAGGGCATGAAATACCTTTTTCGTCAAGAAGGGCTCTATTTCCTATGAGGACTTCTCTTGCCCCGACTTTGGCGGCTACGCCCTTTCCTTCGAAAGTGTCAAAGTGCTCGGTTGGCGCTGCCTCGATGCCGTCTTGCTTTGCCTTTGCGGTGACAGCCTCAGCCAGTGGATGCTTTGAATTTTTCTCGACACTGGCCGCCAGTCTGAGCAGCTCTTTATCGGGCATCGGCGTCCCGATTACGTCGGTGACTTCGGGCCTGCCTTTGGTTAGAGTGCCGGTTTTGTCGAAGACAACCGTGGTGAGCTTATCGGATATTTCAAAAACCTCGCCGCTCTTGAAGAGGATTCCCAATTCGGCGCCTCGGCCAACCCCAACCGTCACGGCGGTGGGCGTGGCAAGGCCCAGTGCACAGGGACACGCAATAACAAGGACCGAAATCAGGCAGGTCAAGGCAAAGAGCAGGCCGTTGCCCAGAACCAGATACCATACGACAAAAGAGCCGACTGCAATTGTCAGCACTACCGGGATAAAATAGCTCACTGCTTTGTCGGCAATCCTTTGAATTGCCGGCCGCGAACCCTGTGCGTCCTTGACGAGCTTTATGATTTGGGACAATACGGTGTCTTTGCCTATTCTTGTGGCCCTGAATTTGAGGACGCTGTTTTTGTTAAGCGTTCCACCGACAACGCTATCGCCCTTCTTCTTCAGGGTTGGAATCGGCTCGCCGGTAACCATCGACTCGTCCACATGGCTGCGGCCATCAACGACCTCGCCATCAACCGGAATTTTATCGCCCGGCTTTACAGCTACGAGGTCATCAATCTCGACGTCCTCTACGGGTACTTCAATTTCCTTATTATCCACGACAATGGTAGCAGTCCTCGGCTGTAGACCCATCAGTTTCTTTATCGCTTCGGAGGTCCTTGCTCTGGCTCTGGCTTCCAACAACCGTCCGAGTGTCAGAAAGGCGGCCAGAAACACGGCTGTCTCATAAAACAAAAAGTCACGTGAAAACACCAGACCAAACGTGCCCAAAACGCTCGCCGCAAATGCCACGCCGATCCCCATCGAGTACATCACATCCATGTTGAGATTTCTGCTGCCCAGCCCCTTAGGGGCCAGGGCACGATAAGCAGCGCGGAATATAGGCTGGCTCACGTAAATAAAGGCGGGAGCAGAAACAATCAGCATCAAATACGCCGTTGGGAACGGCAAAGGCGCCGGCAGATACATAAGAATCATTAGAAAAGCACCTACCGCCAATCCGACAATGACCCTGTTGCGCTTCGCTTTAAGGTCTTCTTCTCGGGCCGTTTTATCTGAATCCTCTGCTACTACCCTGTAACCTGCATCCGAAACTGCCTTTTCCAGATCAGCAGGTTTAAGCTTGGCGGGGTCGTACTCCACGGTTGCAGCTTCATGGGCAAAGCTGACCTGCGCGCTGGTGACACCGCCCAGATGCGACAAAGACTTCTCTATGGTGGCCGCACAGGCTACGCAGTGCATTCCCGCTATCTTGAATGCAGTCCTTTGTATGTCCGTTTGTGTCACAAAAATCCTTTTGCCGCTCTGAGTGCCGCCTCGTAGTTCGGCTCGTTCGTAAGCTCTTTGACTATCTCTGCGTAGCGGATAATGCCCTGTTTATCCACCACGAACACGGCCCGCGCAAGCAATCGCAGCTCCTTAATCAGAACGCCGTAAGCCTTGCCGAACGCGGCTTCCCGATGGTCCGAAAGGGTCTGCACATTCTCAATCCCCGCCGCCCCACACCAGCGTTTCTGGGCAAACGGCAGGTCCATACTTATTGTCAAGACCGCCACATCCTCGCCCAGATTCCCGGCCTCCTCATTGAAGCGCCGGGGCATCCTGTCGCAAACGCTCGTATCCAAAGACGGCACCGATGAGACAATACATACCTTGCCGCCGAAAGACGAGAACTTCACCTGCGACAAATCGTTCGCAATCACCTCAAAGTCCGGGGTCTTATCGCCCACCTGTAGGCTGTCGCCCAGAAGAGTCAAGGGCTTTCCCTTCATAGTCACTAAACCCGTCCGTTCCCTCATATAGGCTGTCTCCTAAAAACAAGTAGCGTCGCTTCCGTGCCGTCAGCGTTGTCACGGCATTTGCAGCTCCAATCACTTTGTGTATTCAGGTTCATTTCCCCGCTTCCATTTTATATTGCAGCCCATGCTGGGCTTCTGCGGCTCGGAGACTTCCTTGCCCGCGAGAACAGCATCTAGTGCGGCTCGCAGGTCATTTCCGGTCACCGGCACATTGTTGCCCGGCCGGCTGTCGTCCATCTGACCGCGATAAACGAGCTTCCTTTCCTGGTCAAAAAGGAAGAAATCCGGCGTGCAGGCCGCATGATACGCTTTGGCCACCTCCTGGGCCTCGTCGTAAAGATAGGCAAAGGAAAAACCCCGCTGTCTCGCCACCTTGGCCATCATTTCAGGCCTATCCTCGGGAAAACGCTCGACATCATTCGAGTTGATGCCGACGACGGCAACGCCCTTGGCCTGGTATTCTTTTACCAACTCAACAAAATAATCCAAAACGTGCTTTACGAAGGGACAGTGATTGCACATAAAAGCCACCAAGAGTGCCGGTGCCTGCTCAAAATCCGCCAGAGACACGGCTTTCCCTTCGGTATCAGGCAAGCTAAAATCGGGCGCCGAAGTCCCTAACGGCAGCATGGTTGAGGCTGTCATAACCATCGTAAACTCCTTTCTTCTGCCAACGTTGCAGTAAGTGGATTGTGCGTTGTGGTTCGCTTGAAATGCGGCGGCAAACGGCTCACGACGCGTTGGCCGCTAACGCATCTACTCTGAAATTCGCAGGGCTATCTTGCCGAGCTGCTGTCCCGCTTCCATTCTGGCCATTGCTTCTCG
>CAZPJZ010000194.1:0-5199 GCA_964586995.1 uncultured Pirellulales bacterium
ACCAAACAGAAGCTGATAGGCAACGGCATTTTCATTGACCTCGCAGCTAAACACTGCACCATCTGCCCCTACAACGGCGCCATATTCCGGCCCTATGAGCACCGCAGCCTTCGGTATTCGACCGGAATATAGAGATTCGTTACTGAATTTCAGATAATCGGTCAGCCAGTCCCAATCAAAATAGTAATTGTTGGCATCAGGAGCCAATTGAAGGTTCTTGCCCGGCCCTGCAACGCAGAGATAGTACCCGGCTGTAATTCCATCGTTATGAAGGTCGCCGCCGGGCCACTCAGCAGGATCGGGTGACCTCGTATACCAGTCGAGCGGCGTATTGTGAACCGCCGGAGGAGCCGGAAATCTGATGTTTAACGTGCCCGGATAGTATCGCCCGAGCGTCGCAAAATAATTGTCAATCCAGCACGGCTCGCCATCCACACCGCTGGCGAGAAACTTGGCAATATCCCCGGCAAAATCCCGGCAAGTTGCATCCAGCAGCGACACACGGTTCACCGCGAAGCGAGCGTCGGCGTAGGTCTTGTTGACGTGGATGGCAACATCTATAGCCGGCATACAACCCGCACCGAATCCTATCGTCTGGATGGGCTGCGCATAATCCGGCGCCACACCGGATAGGTAGGCGATAAGCGCGTCGCCGTACTGATAATAAGGCGGAAGATAATAACCTACGGTCAGCAGATTTGCGTTGGCATACCAATCCGGGGGCGAGGGCAAGTTCATGCCGGCGCCCATGTAACAGTCGCCGTCGCCGAAGGCTACTATCGTCGGCTTGTTCGGGTCAAAGGGAGGATCTGCCGGTCTAAGATATCTGCTGCCGAAATACGGGACGATTATTACCTCGACCGTGTCCGGCTGACTGACCAGATCGCCGTCACTGACGGTCAGCTCGAACTCGCATCGCAAAATCGTGTTTGTCAGGACAAATCCGCTGATCGTGGGCGTTGCAGTGTCTTGGCCCGTAATCTTGGCTTGCGGACCGGAAACCTGCCGCCACTGATAGGTTAGCTCTCCGTAGCCATCGAGGTCGAAAGAGCCGGTCCCATCCAGAACCACCGGGTCCTGCGCTGTATAGCGAGACGAACCCGCATCTGCTACCGGAGGACGGTTGCCTATCACAATTCCAACCGTATCAGGACGACTATCGTTTAACCCGTCGTTTACGACCAATTCAAATACATATACCGCGAGCACGGAAGGGACAAAGGTGGCTACAGCGACATTTGGATCGCTTAGCTGGACGGTCGGACCCGCTATTTGTCTCCAGCGATAAGTCAGAGTTTCGCCGCCCGGATCATAGGATGCGCTGCCATCGAGAGTGACCAGAGCGGGAATGGATTTCATCGATTGGTCGGGCCCGGCATCGGCCACTGGCGGTCGGTTGCGCACGATAATCAGCACGTAATCAGGCTCGCTCCTACTGGCGCCGTCGCTTACAACCAGCTCAAACCGATATTCGCCGTCGGACTGCGGCATGAACGTTGGCTGCATCGCCGTGAAATCGCTGAGTACCACGGCCGGTCCGCTGACCTGCTCCCACTCAAATTCCATGACCCCGCACGGGTCGTAGAAGAAGGAGCCACCGGCGTCGAGAGTGATTAGCTGGGGCTTGTCCACATGCTGATCGGGGCCTGCATCGGCAACGGGCTTGAGGTAGCCGACGTACTCATCCGCCCCTATGTCCACTCTCCCGCCGAAGATGCGGCCCTGGCCGTCAATGTCAGTCTCATCCGGTAAGGCAACAAAAATGGGGTCACCGGCATTTGCGCACGGAGAATCAAGCTGCAGATGGTAGTCATTGGCCTCGGCGTGAACGAACAGCGGGTCGCAAGAGATGTTGCCGTTGATTCCTGTCTGGTCGAGCTGGCCGTCGTAGATAAGTGCGGTCCCTTCGGCGTTGATTGAGGCGTAGTTGCCGGGAGCATTGTTCCAGAAGTTGTTGAATGTCATCACGTCTAGCGGGTAATCGCCCTGCCAGAATATTCCGCCGCCGGACTTGGCACTACAGACTATGTTGTTCACTATACTCATACGACCAAACTCGGGACTGAACTCCGTGTAGATGTTGCCGCCGATCTGCGCTCCGCCATTGAGGCTTGCATCGTTACCCACTATCGTATTGTTAATCAGGTGTCCTCCGAACAGAATCACGCCGCCGCCGATATAGGCCGAATTGGCATATATCAAATTGTCGCGGATCTGAGGTTCGCCGAATACGAATACGCCCGCACCGGCATAGGCGGAGTTGTTCTTGATGATATTTCGAGTGATAATGGGACTGGCTTCCCAGCCGCCGATTGCCCCGCCGTAGCCCACTATGTAATCCTCTATGTTGGCCCCCAGTATGCAAGGACCGTGATTGCCGGTAATTACGTTACCTATAATGGTCGGAGAGGACTGGTAACAATAGACGCCCGCGCCCCACAGGATCCGCACCTCTTCGGACATTGCGGGGTTGAGCATCCCTGAGCCTCCGGTGATGGTAAAGCCGGTCAGCACCGCCGCAGCGGTTTCGCCGTTCTCGAAGATAACTGCACTGCCGTCACCATCGGCGTTTATTATCGTGCCGGCGACAATCTCAGGGTCCTCCGGATCAAGACTCGTCAGGACGATATTCTTGCCGTTAAAATTAACGATCTCGATATATTCGTCGGGCTCGACAATGACAACGTCGCCATCGTTGCAGTCGGAGATTGCCATCTGGATGGTAGGATACTCGCTTGGGACTCGGCGAATGACCGCATGCGACCCCTGTTGTTGCAGGGGCAGGCCTGCCCCCGCGAAAGCGGGGGTCGTTGCCAGCGACAGCACAAGAAAACTCGTAAGAACCGCCCTTTTCATACTCTTCCTTTCGAACAGGCTTAGACAACTAATGCCCACACAGGACACAAGCGAATTTGCCGGTTAAGGTACATACAAGGCGAGTTTCACCTGCCTCCGGACTCAAAGCTGTTATAATTATTATACAAATCCACCGTATTTGCAATAATTTTCTGAAGCATTCTGCCGCCAACCTGTCATTTCTTTGGCCCGTGCGAAAGTCGCCCGGGCAAAGGCTTGACCGTTCACCGCGGGCAGGCGAGCCTCCAAATCTCGCCATGTCCTCACGGGGCGAGCGAGACCAGCATCCATATTTAAAGACGCCCCAAGGCAGTTTCTGTTACGTGAGTCCGCAGAAAACACGCAAGTTCTTGGCGGAAATCCCAATTTAACGAATGTTGACCCGGCTTTTGCGGGCAGCTACAATGCGCGAGAAACTTGGCATTATTCGGTCGGCCAAATTCAGAGAGTTTCGCTTGATTCACGGAGGTAGCTGATGGGCTCATACTTAGCTCTTTACGTTCTGGCGGTCGGTTCCGTGATCCCCGCTTTCGCGGGGGCGCCGACAAACACGCCCCTGCCCCAGCAGGAGACATCCTACCCGGCTTCGGACCTCGATGCGTTAGCCCGCCTTGCTCCGGCACGGACTATGGCGCAAAACGCTTTGTGGATTGAGAATCCGCTCAGCGCACGGTTCAATTCGGCCAAGCGGGTGGTGGTTGCTGATATAAAAGGCCCGGCAGCCATCACCATGATCCATTTTGCTATGCCGCAGGTGCTGAAACTGAATCGCGATCTGCTGCTGAGGGCGTATTGGGACGATGAGACCTCGCCGAGTATTGACTGTCCGCTGGTCGATTTCTTCTGCGACCCAGGCGGCTCACGTGGCCAGGTACACACCGCCCTTGTGAATAAACGGCGAGGGTTCAACGCCTATTTCCCCATGCCGTTCCGCAAATCAGCCAGAATCGAGCTGGTCTACGATGGCCCCGTCGAGCCGGGCGAGGAACTCTGGAAAATCATGCCGTGCTACAGCTACGTCATGTACCGGACGGTGGATGAGATTCCAGACGATGTCGGATACTTCCACGCCCATTGGCGACAGGAAGCTCTGCTGCTTGGCCGCCGTGATTATGTCGCTCTCGAAGCCAAGGGCAAGGGCAAATTTGTCGGCTGGAATGTGACCGTTCGCCGACCGGGTAGAGCCGGATATCCGGTCGATGAGAATGAGAATTTCTACATCGACGGTGAAGAAGTCCCGTCAATCGAGTTCCAGGGCCTTGAGGACTCGTTTGGATTCAGTTGGGGCTTTCCAGAGACCGAAAGCATGTTCCTGCTGACCGGATACTTCCCGTATCTGAAAGGCGCGTTTGGTTACCGGTTCTTTCTGAACGATGCCATCAGTTTTGATCGGTCGCTGCGTGTGACGATCGGCTTCGGCCGGCACGAAAGTCCCGTATTTCGGCAAGAGTTTAGCAAGCGCGGAAGCACCCTGCAATTATCCAGCGTTGTGTACTGGTACCAGGCGGAACCGCATACATCGCTGCCGCCCATGCCGCCCGCCGCCGAGCGCGCGCCGGCACCAGAAGTGCCTTTTTGGCCGGACAAGGAAGAGCTGCCCGCTGCTGAAACCTTAAAGCAGCGGGGTGTGCGGTTGCTAATGCTATGTGGCCGGCCGGAGCGGGAAGTCATCTATGCAGAGCCTGGCTTTGCGGCGGAGGCCAAATCCGGATATGGCTGGGATGGGTGGAGCCTCCCGGTCTATCATTGTCGAGCGGACGACGGAGAGCTCCGGATCGAACTGGCCGTGCCCAAACGTGCACAAGGTACCATACGTCTGTATGTTATCGATCCGGACAACTTCCAGGGCGGCCGAAAGCAGACGGTGACGGTGGCGGGCAAGTCCCTTGGCGTCATTGAGAGTTTTCAGAAAGGTCGTTGGCTCGAACGGCCTATCGGCTCCGACGAATCGGCTGGCGGTAAGATTCTGATTGAAGCTCGCAATGCGCGAGAAGGCTCCAACGCCGTGATTTCAATCATAGAGTGGGTGGCAAAAAACTGAATATGCAGACAAGTAGATCAATCAGGGCCTATACCGAATCAATCAGCGCAGGCCCTAATTGTTACGGGGGGAACCTCCCCGGCGGGAACCAACACGTCATGCATCGTGCGTTTTAGCCCCGGCCACTGGCCGGGGTACCTAATAGGCCCGCGAACGCGCGGATGCGTAACGCAATACGAACTATGGCTGCGGCCAGAGCAATTCATCCAGCCAGGCATCGGCCAAGAGTGAATAGTCGGCCAGGTCAACCCGACCATCTGCATCCAGGTCCGCGGTCAGCCCCGCAGCCGTCTTAAGCCATT
>CAZPJZ010000195.1:0-5197 GCA_964586995.1 uncultured Pirellulales bacterium
CACGATGTGTTTTTGACCGACCGGGCAATCGCCTGTATGAGGACTTTTGCGCCCGATGTGATGGCTGTCGACTTCGGAGAGATCGACTGCGCGCATTATGGCTGCTGGTCGCGGTACGTCGAGGCGATCCGGCGGACCGATGAGCTGACCTGGCGCCTGTGGCAGGCAGCCCAGCAGATCGAGCCGTACCGAGGCCGGACCCTCCTTCTGATATTGCCCGACCATGGGCGCGAGCTGGACCGGCCGGGACATTGGGGCTTCGTCCACCATAGCAACTTCTATACGAACGAAGGCGCCGATGAGGGCTGTCGCCGCGTCTGGATGCTCGCGCTCGGGCCCGGCATAAAGGCTGGTCGACAAGTAGATGGACCCACACCCATTACCACCGTGGCGGCGACGGGACTTGAGTTTCTCGGCCTGCAGGCGTCGTCAGAGGCCGAAAAGTCCGTCTGCGAAATCATCACTTAGCATGTCTTGAACGCGACAGCACAGGCCCGCTCCGTGGGCCGTTTAGCCCCCACCTCTCGGCGGGGCTAAAAGAGTCTGCCTCGGCCCCTGCTCGGGGCAAGCCTGAGCCGGGGACTAACAGCTTCTACTGCCCCCCAAAAATTGTCTTGAAAAACTAATTCAGGTTGTAGCTAAGCGGTGATTATCAGATATAATAATCGCGATGAAAAGTGCCTAAAGTACAAAGTGCCTAAAGTGAGCTGAATTCATAAAGTCGTCCGACAGCGCAAATGACGGCTAATCCATAACTAGTAGGCACTCCGCACTTTAGTTCACTTTTGTCGAGCTCATTGACGGGATAGACATGGCAGTCTACACAACGTATGCCGACGTTTTTCGGCCCTCGGACAGGGCGTATGCAGCGTTTTACGATGCCGCTTTAATCATTGGCGGCTCCCTGCTTGTAGGTTTATCGGCCCAGATTGCAGTTCCGCTGCCCTTTAGCCCGGTTCCAATCACCGGCCAGACCTTTGCGGTCCTATTTCTCGGAGCTCTGCTGGGTGCTCGGCGGGGAGCCCTGTGTATGCTGGCGTACTTGGCCGAGGGGGCAGCCGGACTGCCGGTCTTTGCGCTGGGCCAGGCCGGGCCTGCCGTACTGCTCGGACCGAGGGCAGGATATATTGTCGGCTTCATTGCCGCCGCATATATTACCGGGTCACTTGCTCAGAGGGGCTGGGACCGGCGAATCATAACCACCATTCTGGCGATGATTTGCGGCAATATCGCTATCTATACTTTTGGCCTGCTCTGGCTGTGCTGCCTGTTCGGTATCAATAAGACCGTGTTGGCTGTCGGTTTATACCCCTTTGTTGTCGGTGACCTGCTGAAAACAATGCTGTCTTCAATTCTTCTGCCGGCGGGCTGGAAACTGCTCGGCTGCGGCGGACTTGGACAACGCACACAGGACGGAACACAGATGTTCTGACCTCTAATTTCTGGCTGCCGCGCGTCTGCGGCATCAGAAGGACGGATGCTGCGAAATCTCAAATTCAAGATTGGAATTTATTTGCCCGCTGCTATTGAATGTGCTATTTATAAACAACCATGCCGGAAAACCAGGAATCTGAGCCAGAAATGCTACGAGAATTGGGTGTTTTGCGCCAGCGGGTTTCAGAGCTTGAAAAGCAACTGGCTGAGCAAGAGACCGCCAAGCTGGCAAAGCTATCCGCCGAAAACCCCAACCCCGTCTTGAGAATATCAAACGATTGTACGATTCTTTACGCCAACGATGCCAGTTCTATCGTTTTGCAGACCTGGCAGCGCCGCGTTGGTGAGCGTCTGCCGGAGCCCTGCTGCCAGCGGGCGAAAGAATCGATAAGCAGAGGTGAGGTGTCTACGTTCGAGTTCACCTGCGTGGATGGGCGGATGTTTCTGGTGACGCTGGCGCCGGTAGCGCAAGAAGGGTATCTAAACGCCTACGGCGTGGACGTCACCGAGCGTAAGCAAAAGGAGGATAAACTCACACAATATCAATTTATGGTAGAGTCTGCAAACGATGCTATTTTCTATAAGGACCTGAGCAGCAGGTATATTGTTGCCAATCAGAAAACTTTGGAAGCATTCGGATTAACCGCTGAGCAGGTTGTTGGCAAGAACGACTATGAAATAATGCCCGATGCAGAAGAGGCCAAGAAGAATATCGAGGATGATCGGCTCGTTTTTAACACAGGCAAGGCGGCAGAAGTTACCAAAAAAATGACCGATGCAAGCGGGAATCAGCGATGGTTTCACGGTATAAAGGTTCCACAATTTGATGATAAGGGCAGGATAACGGGACTTGTCGGCATTGCCCGTGATATCACAGACCGGACAAATGCTGAGGCGGCCCTGGCAGAGAGCGAGGCTAAGTATAGAGACCTTGTCGAGGAGATGACCGACGTAATATACACGCTGGACAGACAAGGAATCGTGACTTGGGTAAACAAAGCTAACAAAGCGACGTTTGGACGGGAGCCCGAGGAAGTCATCGGCAGGAGTTTTACTGAATGGATTCCGCAAGGGCATTTGGCCGATGCAATGGCCGTGTTTGAGCGAATCCTCGGTGGAGAAAAAGCCACCGCTGAGACCGTCCTGCTCGATAGGCAAGGAATGCCGCACAACGTAGAGTATAGCTCAACGCCAGTCGTGAAAGACGGGGTAGTTGTAGGAACCCGCGGCATAATTAGAGATATTACGCAGCGCAAAAGAGCAGAACAGGAACTTAAACAGAGCGAGGCCACTCTAAGGTCGCTCATCGACTCGGCAACCGAATCGGTGCTGCTTATGGCACCGGATGGAACCGTCCTGGCAGCCAACATAGTGGTCGCGGAAAGGTTAGGCACAACTGTTGACGGGCTGATTGGCAAATGCGGCTACGACTTTCTTCCGCCGGATTTAGCCGAATCCAGGAAGCTGCAAGTGGAAAAGGTTGTCCGCACCGGTCAGCCGGTCATATTTGAGGATGTTCACGGGGCAAGACACATACTGCACTCACTGAATCCAATCAAGGACTCGGCCGGCAGAGTGACGAGGGTGGCTGTTTTCGCGTTGGACATGACCGAACGCAAGAAGATGGAAGACGAGCTGCGAGAATCCCGAAACCTTCTCAGGCGAATTATTGATATGCTTCCCGTCAGGGTCTTTTGGAAGAATAAAGATTCGCAGTACCTTGGCTGCAACGAGGCGTTTGCAAAAGACGCCGGCTTAGAAGCGGTCGATGAAATTGTTGGGAAAAATGATTTTGAACTCGTGTGGAAAAATCAAGCGCAGCTTTTCCGTGCCGGTGATAAGGAGGTCATAGAAACCGGCAGACCAAAGCTTGCTTATGAAGAGCAGTCGACAACACCTTCAGGTAACGCTATTTGGCTCAACACGAGTAAGGTGCCGCTGAAAAATACCGAAGGACAAAGCATCGGCGTTCTGGGCGTCTACAGCGACGTCACCGCTCAAAAACAGATGCAGGAAGCGCTTCGGCAAAGCGAGGCCAAGTACAGGACGCTCGTTGAGAATCTTCCCCAGAAGATATTTCTCAAGGACAAGAACTCGGTCTACATATCCTGCAACGAGAATTACGCCAGAGATTTGAAAATCAAGCCCGAGGACATTGCCGGAAAGACCGACTATGATTTCTACCCCAAGGAGCTGGCGGAAAAATACAGGGCCGACGACAGAGAAATTGTTGAGTCGGGGCGGACAACGGAAATCGAAGAGAAATACATTCTGCCCGGCAAAGAATTCATTGTCTATACGGTCAAGACGCCCGTGCGGGATGAACGGGGCGATGTTGCGGCAATACTGGGCATTTTCTGGGACGTCACCGAGTCCAAACGGAAAGAAAGAGAGCTTAATCTGTACCGCGAGAAGATGGACCAGGCGGAGCGGCTGGCCTCGCTGGGCACTCTAAGTGCTACTATAGCTCACGAGCTGACCCAGCCTCTTACCACCATTCGCCTGTCCATTGAGAACTCGCTGGTGGACCTTGAGAGGACTTCGAGTCCGCCTGATGCGATAGAAGGGCTCAAGGACAGCCTCGACGAGATTTCAAATGTGGTTTCGATTGTGGACCGGCTTCGCAGTTTCGCGCGGGAGTCTTCGGAGAAGACCATCAGTGAAGTCGAGCTTAAGGTAGTCGCCGAAAGGGTCGCGCATCTACTAAGGAGGAATGCCCAGCAGGCCAATATTTCGCTGCGGCTGAAGGGCATGGATAGGCTGCCGCCGATATACGCCCACGAGAAGGACATGGAGCAGTTGTTTTTTGCGTTGGTCGAGAACGCCATCCGGGCGGCTAACGGCAGGAAGTCCCGCTGGCTCACGATAAGCGGGGCCGTGAAAGAGCAGTGTATAGAATTACGCTTTGCCGATAACTGTGGCGGCATCGCACCGGAGAACCTTAATAAGGTTTTTGAACCGTTTTTCACTACGAAACCCGCCGGTGAAGGCACGGGTCTGGGGCTTTGCGTTGTGCACCGCGTCGTCTCCAGGGCCGGCGGGAAGGTCTGGGTCGAGAGCAGACCCGGTAAAGGTGCAACGTTCTTTGTCACCTTGCCCATCGGCAGGATGGGCGAAAGCTGAGCACGACTGTCGTGACCGATTATACCAGACAACGTATTTTCTTTGTTGATGATGAGCCGAGCCTGCGCAAGGCCGTCAGCAAGACCCTCCAGCGGCTGGGCTCGCAGGTCAGGTGTTTTGCCGATGCCGGTACCTGCCTCGAGCAGTTGCGTGTCAAAAGGTGCGACCTGCTCATCACCGACGTGAAAATGCCCGGCATGGACGGCATCGAGCTTCTAATTGAGGCCAGGCGTATCGCGCCCTGGCTGCCGGTGCTGGTCATAACCGGGTACGGCGACGTCCAGATGGCCGTCCGCGCCATGAAGGCGGGGGCGTTGGACTTTATCGAGAAACCTCTGAACAGGAAAAGCCTGCTGTCGGCTGTTGAGTCTGCTCTCGAAAGAGGCGGTGCGCCGGACAGGCTGCGCGGCAAAGCCCTTACCAGAACGGAAATGAGGACTCTGCGTCTCATCTTGGATAGTAAGAGCAACAAAGAAATAGCCGCCTTGCTCCATCGGTCCTTGAGGACCATCGAAGTTCACCGCAATCACATGATGCGCAAGCTCGGCGTGGCCAACACCGTTGGCCTGGTTAGGCGAGCCGTCGCCTTAGGCTTGGCCGACCCGCCCACCGCCCAAACGTAACAAAAAACCATTTCACC
>CAZPJZ010000196.1:0-5189 GCA_964586995.1 uncultured Pirellulales bacterium
TTGCCCAGTCTTTGGCCGATCTTGGCCATGCCGATGTTGCTGGATTTGCTGATAATCTCGCTCACGGTCAGATCGGCGAATCCCTGGCGGTATTCGCCGATTCGGCCGAAGCCCTTGCCGCGATAGTCCCCGTTCTCGCAGAATATCCGTTCGTGCGTGTTTATCGCTCCCGTATCGAGGGCGATTGCCACCACAATCGGCTTGATAATACTGCCCGGCTCGTACTGGTCGGTGATCGCGCAGTTGCGAAAGCTGTTGGCATCGGTGGAGCCGAAGTCGGCCGGGTCGAAATCGGGCAGCGAGACCATCGCCAATATGGCCCCCGTCCTTGGCTCAGCCACAATCGCCACCGCGGACTCGGCTTGGTAGTCCTGGTACTGCTTGGCAAGCTCGGCTCTGGCAAACTGCTGAATAGTGGCGTCAAGTGTTAAAATTATGCCATGCCCATTGACAACGGTGCCATTTCGTTCTTTCAGACAAATGGGCCGACGGTGCACATCCGCAAAGAATACGCTCTCGGCAGGCGAGCCAGTCAGCTCCCTATCATATTGGAACTCGATGCCGCCCAGACCACGGTTGTCAGTACTGGTAAAGCCAACCGTATGGGAGGCCAAGCGCCCCATCGGATAATGCCTTAGCCAATCATAGTGGACGCCAACGCCGTATATCCTGCCGGCTGCGCGACACTCCTGCGCACTGGCGCCGCTTTTTATCCTGGCGTAGCCCGGATTCTTACTGTCCATGATGAGTTTGCAGATTTCGTGCGCGCCAGTATCCAGAACGGGCGCGAGTCTGTTGGATGTGGACTTGGGCTCCTTTACGATGCGCGGCTCGGCAAAGATGACTCCGACCCGGTTGCTGGCGGCCAAGACCCTGCCGCGACTGTCAAGGATGACGCCGCGCCGGGGCTTCTGGGGATAGTATGAGCGCTGCGCCATGTATCTGTCATAGTAATAGTCGCCCCGGAAGTGCTGCAGATAGAGGCATCGGCCGGCCAAGGCCAAAAGAACCGCGATCAGAAGCGACAAAAAGACAACCAGGATACGACTGCTCGCGGGTTTGGCCTCTGCTTGGTCTCGTTCAGCCATACTCAGTCCTCAAGACGCTGCGAAATGGCGGCGGGATTTATAAGACTTTCCAACTGCAGTTGCTTCTGCCAAAGCTCTTGTCTTAGCTGGTTGTGCTCAGCTTGGTAGGTATGAAGCTTGTAGAAGATGCGCCTGTTTGCGCCCCTTAGATAAACAGCAAGAATCAATACGGCTGTGAAATAAAAGATAACAAAAGCAAGACAAAATCTGGACCTCATAATCCTGCTAAAGGGTCAGCAATAGGAAAGTAAGACCCAACGCCCACCGCTGCCGTCAATTCTCATCGAGGCGGCAATCGCAATCGCATGCCGGTGTTAAGGCTATTTTCGTCACTGAGAAGATTAGCGTTCAGTCTGCCTATTTCTTTATATCGGCTGCCGTTTCCAAGCTGCTCGGCAGCAATTTTCCATAGACTATCACCGTCCTTCACCACGTACCACCTGCCGGGTTGCGCGTTGCCAGCGTCCGTCGGAAGATGTCTCCTTCCTATCGACACGACCTTGTCAAACATGGTCTTGGGCAAGACCTCGTCAACTTTTCTCTCAGCCGGCGGAGCCGGTATGACCAGTTTCTGCCCGACGTAGATCTCATGGGGCGATTTCAACTGACCACGATTGGCCTCAAATATTGCCATGACGCTGGCTGCCTTGTTGCCCTGCTCGGGGCCATAGAACTTCTTGGCTACATCGCCGAGATTGTCATTTGTTTGCACCACATAGGTCTTTGGCCAGACAGACGTGGCCTGCTTAGGCTCTTCAACGATAGGCTTGTCAGCAGCAGGTGCCGGAAGCAACGGTGTATCGGTGCTCACAGCAGGCTCTCTCGTTGCGGATATGTCTGCGGGAACCGGTATGATCGAGCGGATGCCCGGGTCGTTCGGTCCGGGGGCGGGAATTTCGCCGAGAGGTGCTCTTACAACCGGCGCTACCGAATCCAAAGATACTTGGGCGAGCCGCTCCTTATCGGCAATGCCCACCGAATCATTGGCCATTTTGTAGGTCAGCTCATTACTGTCGGCGGCGCTACGGAACTTGGGCAGTCCGTTGATTATAAAGGCGATGATAAATATGAAGACTAAACCCAGCAGCAATCCAATCTTAGCATCAGACGTCATAGCGAAACTCCATGCTCTCTTTCCCGCGTTCAGCGATACCTTCTTAGGCGATTGTGGGCTACTGTCTTTGTGCAATCCGCAACTTGGCGCTTCTGGCGCGCGGATTCTTTGTTACCTCGTCCTTTGTCGGCACAATTGGCTTTTTAGTGATGACTGTGTAAATTCCCCGTTTTTCATTCTGCTTAAAGTCGCTCTTGACCAATCCGTCTTCCAGGCTGTGATAGCTAATGACCGCGATACGACCTTCTTTCTTAAGCAGCCCAGAGGCCGCCATGAGCAGCTTCTTCAAGTTCTCCAACTCGTTATTGACGACAATCCTCAGCGCCTGAAAGGTTCTGGTAGCCGGATGTCTGCTCGGCTTCGGCTTTCTGCCCGGTCGTCTCAGTGCGCTGGCCACGATCACTGCCAGTCGGCCGGTTGTGGCGATCGGCTCGACCTGCCGCTGGCGCACGATAAACCGGGCGATCCGCCGAGAGGCCCGTTCCTGGCCGAACCTGTATATCAAATCAGCCAAGGATCGCTCGTCCGCTTCATTAACTATATCGGCAGCGGTCGTCTTTAATCTTTGGTCAATTCTCATGTCCAACGGCATATTTGTTTGAAAACTCAGACCCTTCTCAACATCCGCCAACTGGGTAGAGCTCAGACCCAAATCCGCCAGGATGAAGTCAACGGTTTCTATCCCTTGCGCGCGGAGCTGCTCGGCAATGTCCGCAAAATTGGAATGGATCAGAATGTGCTTGCAGGGCAGGTCTGTTAGCTTCGTTTGTACCTGTCGAATGGCTTTGGCATCGACGTCGAAGCCGATCAAAACAGCCTTGGGACCCAAAATTTTGCCGAACAGTAAGCTATGACCTCCTTGTCCAATGGTCGCGTCGACCATCACCCCGTCCGGCGGTAAGCTTATCTGTTCGGCTAACGTTTCGGCAAGGACTGGAATATGTTCTACTGCCGAGTCATCCACATCCAAAGCAGCAAGTCCAATCTGGAATTATGGCCGGGCAGCGTCTTGCAGAGGCGGGAACACCTCGCAGCACAACGCCCGAGCTTCTACGCCACGGGCACTGCATTTACCCGGCCTTTAAGTGTCTTGACGTCCTGTGAGAATTCGATACTGGAAAAAAGCCGGTCGAGTTTCTTCAGTCGACTCAGCCGGTCACTCAGAACGGCCAGCGAAGCAAACGTCTGTTCATCAATCGGCCTCTGCCCGGCGAGACTTCTGCTGACTACCTGATGATGATTCAAGCCAATCCCAGCCATCATGCCTCCGGTTCAATAGTTACAGCTCATTGTTCTGTTTCTGCAAGACAAAGTGTCGGGCCTGTAAGACCTGCTTTTGGTACTGAGGCATATTATCAGAAAGATATTGCTCCCAGTCTTCGTTGTTCCATATCTCGATATGATCCCTGATGCCAACCAGTGTAATGTGGTCTTTCAATCCCGCTCTCTTGCGCAGTGGTTCACTCAAGAGCAGTCGGCCCTGGCGGTCCAGCTCCACCTTACTGGCCAGAGCAAAGCTTATTCGCTCGAAGGCAACTGCCTCGTCGGGGGCGGCGGTTTCCGGCGCAAAAGACAGGACTATCTGCTCAAAATATTTCTCGGGATATAAGCAGAGTACACCGTTTGCACCCAACACCAGGTAGAAATTGCTGCCGTGCCGAACAGCGTCGATTTGATTGCGGAGCTTGTTTGAAATAAGGACCCTGTTCTTTGCATCAATGACGTGCTGATACTCACCTGTTAACAAAAGCCTTGACTCTGTCCCACTTGGCCGCTTCATATTGGGAAATAATACCACTTGTCTCCACCAAGTCAACAAGCCACTACCATTTTTGCAGAAAATTGTTTAAGTTTTTTTATGGGACTCAGCCTTTATCGGTGATAATTCCTGCAAACACACGCTCTTAGACAAAGGAGGGGCGTGTCTGTGCCACACCAAATATCTTCTTGCTGCGTAGTCATTTGCGGCGGAACTGCTAACGAGCGTGCCAGGCAGAACTGTGCAGAAAACGCCTTCCTGCGACACCGGTGGGATGAAGTGGCAGGATTTCTCCACAAGAGCAATGGCGGTCAAACCGGTGTGCTCAGCCTGCAAGACCAGCAAACCGATGAGAAAGCGGGTGGCGGGAATCGAACCCGCGTGACCAGCTTGGAAGGCTGGGGCTTTACCCCTAAGCTACACCCGCAGTGCCGTTGATTATCACGCTCCAATTATTTACAATCAAGCATCTTACAAAATTCATTTGCATAAGGTCAATAAGGAATTGAGATGAGCATTAGGCAATTAGCTGTTCTGGCAAAGTCCGCCTCGGTCCAGTTGGCCGCGGTTGAGGCCCGCATCAAGAACGACGCACTCGCTGAGACTGCGAAAGCCCTGCGCCGACGAAGCACCGAAATCTTGTCCGCCAACGACGAAGACCTGATAGCCGCCGAAAAAAGTGATCTGGCTGGCCCGTTGCTGAAGCGCCTCAAGTTCGACCAGGGCAAGATAGCCGACGTCTGCGCGGGCATCGAAAGTCTGATCAAACTCGATGACCCGGTCGGCAAAACAGTCAGCGCCACCGAGCTTGACGCCGGCCTTGAATTGTTCAAGGTCACCTGCCCGATAGGCGTGATCGGCGTGGTTTTCGAATCCCGGCCGGATGCGCTGGTCCAAATCTCGACGCTGTGCCTGAAGAGCGGCAACGCCGTTCTGCTCAAGGGCGGCAGCGAAGCCGCCAGAACTAATAGAATTCTCGCCGAGATCATCGAGCAGGCCGGCAAGGAATCAGGCCTGCCCAAGGGGTGGATTCACCTGTTAGAGACACGCCAGGATGTCGCAGAAATGCTGGCTCTGGATGGGTATATCGACTTAATTATTCCTCGCGGCTCTAACGAATTCGTCCGTTACATAATGAATAATACTAATATCCCCGTGCTCGGTCACGCCGATGGCATCTGCCACGTCTACATTGACGGCGATGCCGACTTAGATATGGCGGTTAACA
>CAZPJZ010000197.1:0-5186 GCA_964586995.1 uncultured Pirellulales bacterium
TTTGATACCCCCCGTGCTGCTGCAGCATCTGGGCAATCATTCTGCCGCGACCGCCAAGGCCGATACAACCGGCCTTGATGCGGCTGTTGGCCGACGTCCCCTTCGCCAAAGAGGGCTTCATAACCGCAAATGACAAAGCCGCCGCGCCGGACATAAAGCAACGACGCGTCATACTGCTTGCTGGTGTTCTCTTCGGACTTTTCATGGTGCACTCTCTCCAATCAAATACTCCCGCGTAGTATATCATAATCAGTGGGAATGTACATAGCAAACACTGGCAGGATGTGGACTGCGGGTCTGGCCTCGGCGACCATGTGTTCCGCTACAAGACTCGATTATAACGGCAGCGGCATCAATGCGGGCAGTACTATATAGAACAGGGCAGACCATCCGTTGGATGATCTGCCCGGCGAAACGCCCTAACTTCCGTCATTTCTCTTGACGGTAAGCCACTCCGGTACTATGCAACAGCTCTCTTCCTGTAAAACAGGAAAAGAATGATACCCAAGGCGATCAGCCCGACAAGCCCGTTCTCGCCCAGCGTCGTCAGCAGTCCTGTTAGATTCCCGACAATCCCTCCGAAGAAGGGAACTGTCTCGCCAAACAGGATCTGAACGGTGATGCCAAGGGCAATCAGCAACAAGGCAATTTCAGTAATCTCACAAAGCCATTTCTTTATTTCTTCAAAAAAATGCATGACCAACTCTCCTAAAATAGAACTAAATAAAACTCACGAAACAAGAAACACCTTTGGCCTTTTAGTCGGCTTATCTTGGTCGATTACTTTAACTTTGTGCCCTAAATAGTTGGACACGTTGGTTGCAAAAAGAGGCCACGTATCGTCACGGCATCCACATAGGGGCCTGCCAAAAAGCGGCGTATCAGTATTGAAATCACGGCTGATGGACCGTGCTTTCGCTGCGCCCGTCAGCACCGCGTCTGACAGAAATTAGGCCGCATTGATGGCGCTTTGGGTCGATTATTGCCGAATCTCCAGTCGCCGCAAGTCGATTTTGCCTTCTTCTGAGTGCCCGCGTGATAGGCCAACTGGGCGCTATAAGCGGTGGGGCGGGCTTTGTGAGATTGCCGGCGTGTGAGACTTTGTGTACACTCTCTGTCAAAATGGAGCACTTGCACTTGACTTTCAGTGTTAAAATAGGCTATAATGTTGTCATGTTAAAGAGCATGTTATCATTTTTCTTGCGGATGGGACTGGTTGCGGCGATGTGGCTCTTTGTATGGCGGCTTATAGAGCCTAAGACGCAACTTATGCGAATCCTCAGGGCTGCTTTGCTCCTACTGGGTCTGTTAGGCATTCTGGCCGTGATGAGAGTTACGGGATGATGGCTGAGTTGGTCTGAGACAAAGAAAGAAAATGGGCCAGCAGTGATTTTTGCCGGCGAGACGACGCATCAGTTCCCCGGTTCAAGACGGAACCGACCTGTACAAGCGATGCTATTGATTCGGGATTGATAAACGTGCCCGGCTGCAACCGTCCGAGAATATCCTGTTAGAGCGCTCCAGAGCGCGCGCGTTGTGCGCTGCAGTCGCTGGAACCAGCAGATCTTTTTGCGCTTTCTATAAGTGGTACCAAGGAGTCGCCTGTCTAACTTAACGTCCGAAAACACTACGTCGATTAGTATTGGCCAAGCGTAACGATTATTGGCAAAGCGCATCGTGCCAGTCGGTGACAACAGATGGATGAGCCGGGGGACAACAGGAAAAAATAGTGATGATATTCTCACTTTTTGCCTTCACGCCTGAGATTTTTCTTGGTACACTATTTTGTTACGCTGACAGAGCCGTCGTGTCTTGGCTAACCGACATTATTTCATGACGGCTTGTTGCTCTTTACCGTTCTACTCTGAACAAACGTAGGATCGCGAATGAGTCGTGGCTAAGTGAGTGCCGATGTTGTCACCCTTTAGTTGACCGTCGTGAAAGATCGGGCATCTGTGTTTTTTGAAAGAGGTCGTGTGAGAAGCGTTGACCGACCAGTCTGCGGATTCTGGCCCGCTTTGCTGCAGGTGAGGGGGCGGACCCAGATAGTAGAATTGCAGAATTAGATGTGCGGGTCCTTGCAGATCCGCCGGTTACTCATTTGGATGGTCAGAAATTGTACCCGTTTGGCGTTGGAACGTCGAGTCAGTTTGGCGTGGACTTTTATCGAGAGAGGATTCACATGAGCTTATGGAGATGGGCCGCACTCGTGACGCTTAGCTGCCTTGCTCTGGTCGCGTCTGCACGGGCTGCACAACCCGGCGACCAAGCCGACAAGGCAGAGATGGAGAAAGTGAGGCAGAGGTTGCGAGACACTTTGCAGGACGAAGCATCCCTCGGCGGATTTACTCTTCCTGTAGACACGAGTCAGCGCTTTACGGTAAAAGAAATCCATATTAGCGGTAACACCTTAGTCTCGGCTGCAGATCTGCTCAGGGGACTGCCTCTTGTATATACCGTCTCCGAGACCAAGGGTGGTGTGGCTGTTGAGGAGATTTATGACTTTCGGCCTTTGCGGGACATCATTATGGAGCCGGGTGCGGAGCGGGAAGTTTCGCTCAAGACCATACAGGGGTTTACCAAGTATCTGCTGTCGGTATACCAGCAGAAGGGTTATGCGGGCATCTACGTGTACGTGCCGGCGGACGCTGTCGAGGGGCAAACAAGGCTGGTGAATAGAATCCTGCCCGTGCACGTCCTTGAGGGCAGGGTCGCAAAGCTCACGATAGAAAGATATGATTTTGATCGCCAGGAACGGGAAAAAGGCTTTCTCAAAGACTCCGTCCTTGAGTCCTGGTCACCTGTACAAGTGGGCGAGCCCATCCAGAAGCAGAAACTCGACAATTTCCTGAAGCTGCTCAATCTCAATCCCGATAGATACGTTTCCGCCGTCATCTCAAGGAGCGCCGAACCGAATACGCTCAACCTGACGTATGACGTCTACGAATCAAATCCGTGGCACTGGTACATCCAGGTGGATAACGCCGGTACCAAGGACAGACAATGGGCGCCCAGGCTGGGCGTCGTCAACACCAACCTTACGGGCATTGACGATAGATTTTCCGCGTTGTACCAGGCGCGCTGGGAAAAGGGCATAGAGGACGAATACGCGGTGTTCGGCAGTTACAATCTTCCCGTCTTCACACCGCGCCTTCGTCTCAATTTTTATGCCGGCTATAGCGAGTTTGATATACCCGGTTTGGCCGGGATCAACTTCCTCGGCAACGGGTCATTTTACGGCAGCGGGCTGAGTTACAACGTCTTTCAAATGGGTAGCTGGTTTGTCGATGTCACGGGCTCCGTAAGCCGCGAGAGCAGCAAGGTCACGCCCTCGCTGGGGATCGCAAGTGACGTTGACATGGACCTGTGGGGATTAGGGATCGATGTCCATCGTTCGATTGATATGTCGGAGACGTCGCTGGTGCTCAACAGGGTCGAGAGTATGGGCGGCTCGAGCAGCGCCGAATTTGAGCGGGCGCGAATAGGCAGTGATCCTGATTTCAGCATTTACAACGTGACCGCATCCCACAGCCTGTATCTGGACGCCCGCAAAGTGAATAGACTCAGCGGTTCTATGCGATACATCGAGCCGGACGGCAGACTCGTTCCGGCAAAAATGACCACGTTCGGCGGATTGTACTCCGTCAGAGGCTACGACGAAGATGAGGTCGTTGCCGACGGCGGCATGATCATATCTGCTCAATACGAGTTTGACCTGGTCAAGCACTTCGAACCCGTGAAGGATGAGCAGGCCAGCTCACCGGCCAAACCGACCCAAGACCTGGAGCTGACCAAGCTGGCGCCGCTGGCCTTCATTGATTGCGGACGGGCCAAGATAGAGGATCCCGTTGCCTCCGAACGGACGACTCGGGAGCTTTGCTCGATTGGGACGGGGGTAATTATTAAACTCGGAGCCAACTTCACCGCAGGTATGTACTACGGATGGGCACTTCGTGGAACCGATGAAACGGACAGTGGCGACGGTCGATTCAATGTCAGCTTAATATACCGATTTTGAGCGCTTCGCGCTTAATTGCGTGCAGGATGGATTGTACCGGAAGGATGAAAGATTTGTAATTTAGGCTGCTTCATACAGGAACGAGAGATATGAGGATCGTAGAAAAATCTTCGAGACCGGTTTTGGGACACATTATGGTTTGTTTGCTGGCCTGCTGGCTGATGTCGGGCGGACCGCCTTCGGTTGCACTGGCCGGGCCTGAGGGCGCACAGATCGTGAACGGCCAGGTCTCGATCCGGCAAAGCGGTTACAACACCACCATCACCGCTTCTGACAAGGCAATCGTCAATTATAGCGGCTTTGATATTGCGCCGCCGGAGATCGTCCAGTTTATTCAGCCCAGCAGCAGTGCATCCGTGCTGAACAGGATACTGTCGGCAAGTCCGACGAATATCAACGGAACGCTCCTGGCTAACGGGCGGGTCTTCTTCGTCAACCCCGCCGGCATCTACTTCGGCCAAGGCGCGCAAGTCAACGTCAATCAGTTGGTCGCTTCGGCGCTAAATATTACCGACTCCGATTTCATAAACGGGCGGTTTAATTTCGCCGGTGGAGACGGTGTCGTAATCAATCAGGGCGAAATCTCCGCTGAAAAGGTCTACCTCATTGGCAAGCAAGTGCTCAACTCCGGCAGCATCTACTGTCCCGCCGGATATGTCCTGATGGCAGCAGGTGACAGAGTTTTCCTCGGCCAGCCGGGCAGCGACGTCGTGGTGGAAGTGGATACATCCGTTTCAGATGCAGCCGGCCCGGCGGATGGCGGCACCGCGGTTCTCAATGAAGGAACTGTCGAGGCCGCTGGCGGAACAATAGTGCTCGCCGCCGCAGGCGACATCTACTCGCAGGCGATCTCGAATGTCGGCTCTCTGTCTGTCTCGGTCGACGCTGGCAACGCCGGCCAGATAAAGCTTGCTGCACCTGGTGGAACCGTTATCAACGAAGGCTCTATCGAAGCAGTGAGTAATTCCGGAACAGGCGGCAGCGTGCAGATGCTTGGCGACCGGGTAGGTCTTTTCGGTTCCGCTACGATAGACGTATCCGGCTCGACCGGCGGCGGAACCGTTCTTATTGGCGGTGACTATCAGGGAAAGGGCGAAGTTCCCACCGCCTCGCGAACTTATGTTAGCCCCGATTCCACTATTAGAGCAGACGCTATCGAAAACGGCGA
>CAZPJZ010000198.1:0-5163 GCA_964586995.1 uncultured Pirellulales bacterium
ATGCTGTGCTGTACTTTTTCACGCAATCATGTATATTCGTCCAATCACCACAAGACGCGAGGCAGCTATGGCGACCTGCAAAAAATGCGGTAAGGCCTCCGAGAAAATCGCAGAGGTGCTGTCGTTTTGCACAGGGTGTATTCGCCGGGGCGACGAAGATATACTGGCGGGGCTTGAAGAAATTCACGGCCGAAGCCGGGAAAGTTTTGGCCTGCCCGCTCGACCTCCGGCGGCAGCCGATGGCTTGCCGTGCGGGCTGTGTCAAAACGCCTGTCGGATTCCAGTCGGCGGGCATGGCTACTGCGGCGCGCGTAAGAATCAAAATGGCCGTCTGGTGGGCGGCACCGCTGAAGCGGCTGCTGTCTCGTGGTATTATGATCCGCTGCCCACCAACTGTGTGGCAGACTGGGTGTGTCCGGCGGGCAGCGGCGCGGGCTATCCCCAGTGGGCGCACCGGCGAGGTCCTGAGCAGGGTTATTTGAACCTGGCGGTTTTCTATCAGGCGTGCACTTTCAACTGCCTGTTCTGCCAGAACTGGCACTATCGTGAGCGCTCGCTCAGCGGCGACATTCACACGGCTGCGGAACTCGCCGGGACTGTGACGCCGAGCACATCGTGTATCTGCTTTTTCGGCGGCGACCCCACCTGCCAGCTACCTCACGCCTTGGCAGCCGCGAAGCTGGCACGAAAGCAGAATAGCCGCCAAATCCTTCGCATCTGCTGGGAGACAAACGGCTCTATGAGTCCACAATTTCTCGATGAGATGCTAAACCTCTCGCTGGAAACTGGCGGCTGTGTAAAGTTCGACTTGAAGGCCATGGATGAAAATCTGCATCTTGCACTTTGCGGCGTCAGCAATCACCGCACGCTGGAAAACTTTGCTCGCGCCGCAGAGAGAATTTCAGAAAGGTCGGAGGTACCGCTACTGATTGCCAGCACACTTCTTGTGCCGGGTTACATCGATGCCCGCGAGGTCAAGGCGATAGCATCTTTTATTGCTGATTTGGACCCGAATATACCATACGCGCTTCTTGGCTTTCACGGCGATTTTCTGATGACCGATTTGCCGGCCACTTCGTGGAAACAGGCCAAGAGCTGTCTTGAAGCCGCAAAGGCGGCGGGTCTTAAGAACGTGCGGCTGGGCAACGTCCATATACTTGGCTAATTGTGTCTGCCTTCAATTGGCTTGATAATCCGCATCTGGTATAAATATGCAGGAAGGAGGACTCAAATTAGACCGCTGCGAAATTCCCAAATCTTGCCGACAATCCCTTTGCCGGCGACGCCGATGCACAAATGGCTCCGCATGGATAACGATGCGGACGGCATCCCGTCACAATTTCAGCAATAAACCAATCTTGGATGCCGTCCTTATCCTCGATGAAAAGCCATCACAATTGGCAAAAAGTGGCAGAACCTCTTTTCACAAGATGGATTGAGAATTGCAGATGGAAAGGAGCAATACCAATGAAAGCCAGTGTAAAGTGTGTATCGGTGATAGCCTTATTATGCGTAACCAGTGCCTTTGCCGCGGATTGGCCACAGTGGCGCGGGCCGAACCGTGACGGCAAATCCGCGGATACCGGCCTTCTCAAGGAATGGCCGAACGATGGCCCCCCGCTCGCCTGGAAAGCCGACAAACTCGGCGGCGGCTACAGCGCTCCGTCCATTGCCGCCGGGCGGATCTTCGGCATGAGCAATCGTGGCGAGGATGAAGTCGTTTGGGCCCTGTCCGAGACCGACGGCAAGGAGCTTTGGGTGACCCGCCTTGGCCCGGCTTTCTCGCAGCGACCGTCGCAGGGAAGAGAGGGACCCGCGTGCACGCCAACAGTCGATGGCGAACGGCTCTATGTCGAGGGTCTGGGCGGTAATGTGGCTTGTCTGCAGGTCGAAGACGGCAAGGTCATTTGGCAAATCAGTATGACAGAGGAGTTCGGCGGGCGCGTACCCATGTGGAGCTACCGCGAATCGCCGCTCGTTGACGGCGACAAAGTCATCCTCACCCCCGGCGGCGCAGATGCGATCCTGGTGGCCCTGAACAAGCTGACCAGCGAGACAATATGGAAGAGCAAGATGCCTGAGGCTACTGCGAGCGCCGCGTCAAGTGGGCCCGGAGGTGGTCCCGCCGGACGCGGCGATAGTCGAGGTGTTCCCGGTGCAAGCCGTGGTGGTTCGGCTACGGGGGTCACCGGAACCAAAGATCCGGGCTTGTTCGCGAGCGAGCATTTTGCGATGAGAGCTTTCTCCTGCAAGATCCCTAATGGCAAGTATCTCGCGAAGCTCTACTTTGCGGAGACCTACGAAGGTATTACCGGCCCCGGCCAGCGCGTCTTTTCCTTCAATGTCCAGGGGCATGAATTCAAGGACTTTGACATTTGGGCAAAGGCCGGTGGTCCCTACCGTGCCTATATCGAAACTGTGGCTGTGGAAGTGACTAACGGAGAGTTTCGCATTGCTTTTACGCCCAAGGTCGAAAACCCGGCAATTAACGCGATTGAAATAATTCCGCAGGCAGTTGCAGCGTCATCCGCAACGACAATAAGGATCAAAGCCGGATCGTCGGAGCCGTTTACGGATTCGAGCGGCCAGGTTTGGCAGCCGGATCAAGGTTTTGAGGGAGGCATGATGAGCCGGATGCCAGCCGGTTCGGGAGGCGGCCCTGGTGGCCCTGGCCGGGGTGGCTTCGGCGGCTTCGGAGGTTTCGGAGGCGGTTCAGGTGGAGCGGCCTATTCCTCGGCCATCGCCTTCGACTTCGATGGGGTGCGCCAGTACGTGCAACTGACCGCAAGAGCACTTATCGCAGTCGCGGCATCAGACGGTAAGTTCCTATGGCAGTATGATAAGCCCGCCAACCGCATGGGGATTATCTGTTCCACGCCGATCTACTACGACAGCCATGTGTTCGCCTCCTCGGCCTATGGTGCGGGTGGTGGGTTGGTGAAGCTAAGCAAGGATGCTAATGGTGCTGTCAAGGCCGAGGAAGTCTATGCCACCACCGACATGCAGAACCACCACGGCGGCATGATCCTTCTTGATGGTTACCTCTACGGCGCCAGCGGAGGCAATGAGGGTGGCGCCCTCGTCTGTCTGGACCTCAAGACGGGCAGGGTCATGTGGGACCAGCGTGAGAGCGCAGGTCGTCGCGCGAAGGGCTCGGTGGCTCTGGCGGATGGGCGCCTATACTATCGCATGGAGAGCGGCACGATGCTCCTGATTGAGCCGAGCCCGAAGCAGTACATGGAGCGTGGGCGTTTTGAACAGCCGGACCGTAGCAACCAGCCGGCCTGGCCGCACCCGGTCATTGCCAACGGCAAACTGTACATCCGCGATCAGAATGTACTGCTCTGCTACGATGTCAAAGCAAAGTAACGAAACCCACGTAAATGTTAGCGGATAGGTGACAATTACAACGGAACTCGGCAGTATCCGGATTACTGAGCAAAATGGTAAATCCCGGATAAGGAGGTAGAAATCGTGTATTGGAACAAAGAGAAGTGTAGAATCTCGCTGAAATGCCGGACGATCATCATCACGTTAGCACTGACTTATGCCGCGCTGGCCGCGGATTGGCCGCAATATCTTGGACCGAATCGAAATTCGACGTCGCCGGAGAGGGGGTTGATGAGGTCCTGGCCTGAGAATGGGCCGGAAGTTCTATGGACGGTTACCGTTGGCAGAGGTTATGGTGGCCCAGTTGTCAAAAACGGCAAGGTCTATTTGCTCGACCGGGATGATAAGGTAGGCGATAACCTTCGGTGTTTTGACCTTTCCAATGGTAAAGAACTCTGGAATTTTGCTTATGAGGCTGCCGGACGTGTTTCATTTCCCGGTTCGCGAAGTGTACCGATAGTAGACGGCAATCATGTTTATTCATGCGGCCTTAACGGCGACTTATATTGCATAGACATAAATACACACAAGCCTGTCTGGAATAAGAATATCTGGAAGGATTTCGGTGGCGAGTGCAGTTGATGCCGGTGACAATAGAGTGCTTGTTGTGGGTGGATATGAACTCGGTGCGGTTATGATAGATGTCGTAAAACAGGCAGATGGCAGTTACGGCACAAAAGAGGTTTTCAGAACTGAAGAATTTGGCGATCAGACAAAACCACCACTATTGATTGACGGTTACTTTTATGCTCAGTACGGAACCAATTTTCGGCGTGACGGCCTGGTGTGTATGAGCATGGATGGCCAGATCATGTGGAAAACGAAACGTTCTCCCGATTTCAATAAAGGCAGTATGATTCTGGCCGATGGTCTGATTCTGGCTACCGACGGAGCGAAGACTTTGTATCTTATCGAGCCTGATCCATCCGGATTTAAGTCGCTTGCATCAGCAGAGGTGCTTGGAGAAGGATGAGCAGACAGTGAAGGCATGTCTCGATTTGGAGGTTCAACCCAAAACTGGGCACCTTTGGCGCTTGTCGATGGCAAGCTGCTTATACGCGACCAAAGACAGCTAAAGTGTTTGATAGTAGCTCAATAAGCTCGGAATCCGTAACATTAACTTGACTGCCGGACATCAATCATTTTGGGCGGCATGAAAAATTTGATTGCAAGGAGCGCAATAGTCGCACGGCGGCACAGGCAAGACGACAGCCGAGATGCAGATGGCCAAGATGTTCCTTGAAGCTGAGTGGGACTTCGCCGATGTCTGGGGGATCGACCTGGTTCAGACTTATCCGTATCTACGCAAGTATTCAGCGGCGGATATTAACCGGGATGCCAGCGTCAACTTCTTCGACCTTGCGGTGTTGGCAGAAAGCTGGCTAACAGGGATGGCACCATAAGCTGGTTCAAATCGTGAATTATCAGGGCGATAGTTTATCTGCCAAGGTCTACCAATGAAAACCGCTGGTACAACGCCCTTGCGGATTTTTACGATTGGGCACTCAAACCGCTCAGCGGAGGAATTCTTGTCTCTGTTGAGAGAATTCCAGATTGAGGCCGTGGCGGATGTTCGGCGGTATCCAAGCTCACGGAAGTTTCCGCATTTCAACCGCGAGACTTTGCGCGAATTCTTGAACGCCTGGAGCATCGATTACATCTGGCTGGAATCGCTCGGCGGTCGCAGGCACGCCGGCAAGAATCAAGGCTCGCCAAATAGGGGCCTCGAAAGCCCGGGCTTTCGTAACTACGCGGACTATATGGCAAGTGACC
>CAZPJZ010000199.1:0-5149 GCA_964586995.1 uncultured Pirellulales bacterium
AGAGTGGCTGTCAGCGGCGCTATCCAAGACAGTACCTGCCTCGCGGGTGCCTAATGCGCTGGGTTCTTGGGCGGCGCCCGCTCTGCGGAGATCGGCCAGGATTGATCTTTCCAGCTCCTGGGGCGTTCTGGCCATCGGCAGAGACCTTGCAGCAAGGCCGCCCGGCCCAAGACCTTGTACTTGCGATAGATACTGCGCAGGCAACTGGTCCGTGGACAGCCCCGACCAGGAAAGTTCGGCACGGTCTGCCAGGGGCGTGCTTGCTCCAGTCATGACGGCGGAGCGGCCGGCGCTCATGGTGGTTACAGTTCCCGTCGGTGAGTAGAATGGTCGATAGGCCCAGGCGTCACCGCCGAGGCCCTCCGAGCCGGCCGAATATCTCAAGAACGAATCAAGCGAGGAGGACCCAAGCCCCGCTCGAAAATCAGTCGTCGATTGATACGGTACCGAGCCGCGAAAGTGCTTGCCGCCCTCGACGTTGCCGGTAATCATCATGTTGCCGAGGTTGCCGCCGCTATCAATCGGGCTAAGGCTTTGAGTTAGGCCGCTTTGAATATGGCTTGGGGGTACTACGCCGCGTCCGATGGGATTGCCGATGCCGGTACTGCCGAGTGACTGGCCTATACCGGATGAGCAGGCAAGAAGCACCACTGCCAGAAAGACTATTCCCATGCCCCGCCGCGGGCGGGTAATTTCAAATCTCGAATTTAGAAGTTCGAATTTATCCGTAACCATCTCGTTCATAATATTCTGAACCTCCCTTAGCATCGCCAGCCGTACTGACCCTCGCTTGTTACGGCGAGACACTGTCCTGGCTCGCCCGAACGTGGGGCCGGCCCGCATATCTGGGTCTTTCCGCCCAACTGAGCTTCGTAGCCAGCGTGTCCCAACGGGTCCGCAGCGGATTATTAACTACCAGAAAATCGCTGCTGTCCTTCTCGACCATGACGACATCGTCAGCCAAGAGCTTCATCGAAACCTGGCCGTCAATCGAAACGGTTGTGCCTCGATTGGCCCGCACACCGAAGACCTCCACGACACTATCTGCGCTAATGACGATGGGCCGAAAACTCAACGAATGAGGACAGATCGGCGTAATAACCATTGCCTCCATCGAGCCGGCCAATATCGGCCCGCCTGCACTGAGATTGTAGGCGGTTGAGCCTGTCGGCGTTGAGACTATCAGGCCGTCACTCACACAACTTGCAACGGGGTGACCATCCACGGCCAGGCTCAGTTCAATCATTCTAAAGGGCGGCCCAGCCGTGATATAGACATCATTGACCGCTTTAGAGCAGAACTTCTCAGTTGGCAGCCGCCCCTTTGCTTGCTGCCGGCTGACAGCAACGCTATTGGAGTTCTTCGTTTTCTTTGCCGCATCGAAGATTCTGCAGCCCAGCATCATGCGCTTCTCGACCGGCGCTCTGCCGGTGACGATGTCGTCAAAGAGCTCCTCAAGTTCCTGGACGCTGAATTCCGCGAGAAAACCGAGCTTGCCGAGGTTGACGCCGATTACCGGCACGTTTGCGTCACTGAGGTTTCTCGCCGCCGAGATAATGCTGCCGTCGCCGCCGAAGACCACCGCAAAATCGGACTTCTTCAGGCTTTCGGCGGTGCAATTATCAATGCAGTAACTGGCGACAATCTGGGCCTTGCCGCGCGCGAAATTTGCAAATTCCTCGATCGCCTCGGCGACCGGGCCTTTCTTCGGATCGCCGAAAACAACAAGCCTAGGCAGAGATTTTTTAGTTGCCATTTGCCAGCTCGTATTCAGTTTCCCACTGAGCGGGGACTCCTTATCGGGCCTGCTTGCCGCCAAGTGGCTGCGCCAGCATCTCTTTGACGGTCTTGACTATCTCATCGGCATTTATACCCGCCTCCATAAGCTGACGGTCGCGGGAATTGTGTCCTATAAGCCTTCTGGGCGCACCAAGCACGCGTATCGCATTCAGTTGCCTGTTGGGCGGTGTCCTGGCTGCCGCTAGTTCAAGCACCGCCGAGCCGAACCCACAAGCCAGACTGTGGTCCTCCACGGTCACTATGATTTTGCCCTGGTCCAACAGACAGATAATTCTATCATCAATGGGAGCGGCAAACCGCGCGTTAATCACGTCAACGGGTATGCCCTGCCTGCCGAGCAGATTGGCGGCTTTCATCGCCTCGGCCAGGACGCCGCCGTAGCTGACGATGGCAACGGTTGAGTTTTTGCACTTCCTGACGACGACGCTTTTGCCCAGTCTGAACAGCCTGGCACTGGCAGCCCTGACTAATGTGCGGGGCGGGACAAGGTCCTTGGGGTACCTGATGACCACCGGCCTGTTTTCAGCCAGGGCAAAATCCAGGGCAAGCTTCATCTCAGTCCCATCCGCAGGTGCCGTCAGCACCATATTTGGCAGCATCCGCAGAAAACCGATGTCCATCAGCCCGTGGTGCGTAGGACCATCCGCCCCTACCAGACCCGCCCGGTCCACGCAAAAAACAACGGGTAGATTCTGTAACGCCACTTCCTGGAATACCTGGTCGAAGCTTCGCTGCAGGAAAGTTGAATAGATACAGACGACTGGCTTGGCGCCCGCACGGGCCAGCCCGGCGGCAATATCGACAGCCGCACTCTCGGCTATACCCACGTCATAAAACCGGTTGCTGAATCTTTTGCGAAACTCCACCAGTCCTGTGCCGTCGCACATGGCTGAGGTGATGGCGACAATCCTTTCGTCCTTCTCGGCCAGTTCAGCCAGACGTTCTCCGAACGCGCGGGTGAAACTGACCCCGCTGGTGTCCGTCAGGGGCTCAGCCTCATCCCCGTTCATCGTGAATGGGCCCGTCGAATGGAACTTGCTGGGCGCAAAATCGGCCGGCTCAAAACCTTTGCCCTTCTTGGTGTAAACGTGCAGAATGGCAGGGTGCCTCAACTGACTCATGGCCTTGAACAACTGGATGAGCGAGCCAATATCGTGGCCGTCAACCGGGCCGAAGTAGGGAATGTTCAAGCTCTCGAACATCTGGCTGGCGGGCAAAACCATTCGGATGCTCTTCTTGACCCTCTCCACCGCCTCCTCAACGCTCTTGCCGATGCCAGGAAGGTGCTCCAGAATATTGCTGGTGGTCTTTCGCAAATCGTCATAGGTCTGACTCAGCCGCACCTTCGAGAAATACTTTGCCATCGCCCCGACGGTCACGTCTATGGCCATGGAGTTATCATTCAGCACGATCAGTAGCTGCCTCTTGACCAATCCGAGATTGTTGAGCGCTTCAAAGGAAACGCCGTTGACGACGCTGGCGTCTCCGACTACGGCTACTATCGCCGGCTGGCGGGCGGAACTTCGGACCTCGCTTTTCGAGCTGCGGGTCTTCAGTTGCTCGCCCAGGGCCATCCCGATAGCAGTGGCGATGGAGGTCCCCGCATGACCCACGATGAATTGGTCGTACTCGCTTTCGGAAGGATTGGGAAAGCCGCTTATCCCGTCAGCTCTGCGAAGATGAGCAAACTTCTCTCTCCGTCCGGTGACGATCTTATGCGCATAGCACTGATGCCCAACGTCCCACAGGAGTCTGTCGGTTTTGAAATCGAACACGTAGTGCAGGGCGAGCGTCAGCTCGACCACGCCCAGGTTGCTGGCCAGATGCCCTCCCGCTTTGCTGACCGAGTTGAGAATGAACTGCCGTATCTCACCCGCCAGGCTCTGCAACTGCGGGACCGGCAGCTTCTTTAAGTCGTACGGGCTATTGACTTGGTCCAGTAATCTGCCCATAGTGCATTGTGCCGTTTCGATCAAAAGTGCAGGTAACTCAGCAGGAAAACCAAAATCTTTCAAAACATCTTTACTGCTTTTAGCATAACAAGTTACCACAATAAGCGCCATCTGTAAAGAGCTTTTTTGCATCAAGCGGGCCGGTTGCTGCAATTATGCAGCGCCATGGCTGGCAAGCGGTAAAATCCGACGATCGGTCTCTTAGCAATGAGATTGTGCGCAAGATGGTCAAAAAGTCGATAAATTAGTGCTTTTGCTGCTTGGCTTCGGTACAGTATTGGTTAATCATGATCCACATGAAGAAAGAACAGGAGTAACAAATGGAAACAAATGTATTGAAACCGGAAAAACAGCTAAAAACTCTGTGGTATACCTGTTGGTCAATATGGTTTGTGATCGACCTTGTAACGTGCCTGCTGCTTATGCTCGTGCAGCCGATTGTGTTCGGCCTATTGCTGGCCGGCACGGTAGTGGTCGCAGTGCTTATCCTTATATGGATACCGGCCTTCTACGCGACTCTTGAATACGTCATCGACAGCGATTGTGTTAAAGGTAAAAGCGGCGTATTCTGGAAAAAGTATATCACTATTCCATTCATTAAAGTCACGAATCTTGATATTACCCAAGGGCCGCTACAGCGGGTATTTGAGGTCGGGACAATTCACGTCCAAACGGCAGGCGCAAGCGGGCAGCAAACCGCAAAGGCAGAGCTCAGCCTGCTGGGAGTAAGAAACCTCGAAGAGGTCAAGGAAAGTATCATGGCCAAGATCAGGGCGTACACGCTTTTCGGCCCCACCCAACCCAGGCAGCCGACCACGGATGCAGACGAGGCACAGGTGTTAGATCGGATATTGAACGAGCTTGTAGCTATCCGTAAGGCACTGGAGAGCAAAAATTATTGACCCAAGTGAGGTACATTATGTCCACAAACCTGAACCGCAGAAGTTTCTTAGGGCGTTCCATTCTCGGCTCCGCGGCCGGCGTGCTCGGCCTGAGCCTGGAGGAAAAGGCACTATTGGCAAAATTGGCAGAAAAAACCGGCGAGCCGGCGCCGACAGAGTCTGCTAAAGCTCTGCCAATGGGCAGAATTGGCAAGGTTAAGATCAGCCGGCTCATCTGCGGCGGCAATTTGATCAGCGGCTTTGCCCACAGCAGGGACTTGATTTATGCATCTTCGCTGCTGAGGCAGTATTTTACCGACCAGAAAGTCATGGAGACTCTGGCGATATGCGAAGAGACCGGCATCAATACCGCTATACTAAGGCTCGACGACCATTGCATTAGAATTCTGGACAAATATTGGAATGAAAGGGGCGGCAAAATACAGTGGATTGCTCAAATCAAGCCCGGCAAAGAGGACCTGCAAGTCTTCAGAGATGACATAAAAAGAGCCATTG
>CAZPJZ010000200.1:0-5139 GCA_964586995.1 uncultured Pirellulales bacterium
TTATTCTTATCCGCACCGGGCAGCCTTTGATACACGGGGCATTTTTACATTGCAGGCAGCGCAGTGCTTCCAGCCGAGCTGCAGTTTCAGTATAGCCCAACGCCACTTCGTTGACGTTATATCTTCTATCGTTGGGATCCTGCTGCGGCATCGGCTGAGGCGGAATCTTAAACCTCTCAGCAGGTGCAAGTTTGCCCGCCTTTTCCTTTTCCAAAAGCTCTGCGAGAAGCCGTTGTCTTTGTTCCTCTGTCATTTCTCAGACTTCGAACTGCCGTTATCTAAACCTATTCTACATCGGTGCCTCCTATAGTGTTCGTAGGCCTGCTGCTCCTGGTTTTTGTAGGCGTTTAGTCTCTTTATCATCAAATCGAAGTTCACTTTGTGCCCGTCGAATTCCGGCCCATCCACGCAGACGAATTTTGGTTTGCCGTCGATTTCTACCCGGCAGCCGCCGCACATCCCGGTGCCGTCAACCATAATGGTATTGAGCGAGACCTGGATAGGGACGTTAAATTGCCTTGTCAGCTCGGCACAAAACTTCATCATTATGGCAGGGCCAATGGCGAACGCCTGGTCGGGTTTAGCCTTGCGCTGACAAACCTCTTTCAGCGGCTCAGTCACCAAGGCCTTTCGCCCGTATGAGCCATCATCGGTGGTGACTATCAGCTCATCGGAAATCTGGCGAAATTCATCTTTGAGGATAAGTAAATTTTTGCTTCGTGCTCCGAGGATGCTGATGATTTCGTTGCCCGCCTCTTTTAGGGCTCTGGCGATGGGAAGCAGCGGCACATTACCCATGCCGCCGCCCACACAGACAACGGTGCCGAAGTTCTCTATATGGGTGGGCTTGCCGAGAGGGCCGGAGACACTCGCGATTTCGTCGCCGACCTGCAGGTCGGCTAATTCCGCGGTAGTTTTGCCCACCCGCTGCCAAATCAAGCGAATCGTGCCTTTTTGGACATCCGCATCGGCGATGGTCAAAGGAATTCGCTCGGCATATTCATTGCTTATGCAGATAATGACAAATTGGCCAGGCTTGCGAGCCCGTGCAACCAGCGGGGCTTCAATCTCAGCGGAGAAAACATCCTCCGCCAGTTGACATTTGGTCAGGATTCTGTGCGGCATTGTCACATTTTTCCAGGGCAGGAGTTGTCAAATCTTAGTCTGATGTACGGCCTTGATGTTCTCTGGCCGATTCCAGTCTTTCTACATCTTGGGTGGTCGGCGAACGTGACGGCCCGTTTTTGAATGATAACTCGGCAATAGGAATGGGCGGCTGCTTTGGCCGGCTGGTTTGAGCCGGCCCATCGTGACTCGTCTCGGCGAGCGCAAAAATGGCCTTTTGAACCGCTTCTTCAGCAGGTTGGTCGGTCAACGGCCGTAAGTAGATAGCAGATGAAGAATCCGCCTGCTCGGCCCAAACCAGTTTCTGTCGAATCAACTCCAGAAGCGCCAGGAACAGGCCAACCATTACCAAGCGGTTGGTTTTGGAGTCGAATATGCGCTCAAAAGGCATCGGGCCTTCTGTTTGGAGGCGGTGCAGAATCTCAATCTGATACAGGTCGATAGGGGTATCGTCCTTGATGCGCCTTACATCTGTAATTACGCCCGTGGCCTTACATATCGCGTCAAAGGCTTCAAGCAGGTCCCAGACACTGACCTGGTCGAGGTCGAGCTCCGGCTCGGCGCCGGGCCTTAGCCGGTCGATCACGCTGTCGGGACGCGCGAAACGCTCGCCATGCTGGTCTGCAGCAGCTTCGAGAAGATTAGCGGCGTCTTTGAACCTCTTGTACTCCAAGAGTTGGCGGATAAGCTCTGTCCGGGGATCGCCCAGCTCATCGGCCTGTAACTGGTCCGGTTCCGCTCTGGGCAGCAGCATGGCCGATTTGATCTCCATGAGCGTAGCCGCCATAACCAAAAAATCGCTGGCCAAATCAACGTCAAGGCTCTTGAGCATCTCCAGATAGTGCAGATACTGGTCGGTTATCCTGGCGATTGGGATGTCGTAAATGTCCACCTCTTCCTTGCGGACCAGGTACAGCAGCAAATCCAGAGGCCCGGCAAATATATCAAGATTTACACGATAATCGGTCAATTATTGCTCCTAATCGTGACGATTTGCTCAAATAATATATGTCCAGCTTCAATTCTTTGAGCATCCTGCGTCCAATTTCACTCGCAGGCAGCTATTCATCGTCATCCAGCGGCGCATCGAGAGGCTTACTTTCAGACTGCAAGATTTCCCGTGCCCTTTCGGCCTGACTTTCAAGGGTCTGCAGCTCTATATTGATGGCGGCAGGTACGCCGGAGTACACGCTCGCCACATTTTGGCCGGTCACCACAGATTGAATCCCAAAATCATCGAGCAACTGTTTGGCCATCTCTGCCTCGATGTAGTCAGCAAACTGCGCGATTGTAACGAGCTTATCGGCCATGGTATGCTCCCAGGCCCACCGCATCTCGAGCAGCGGCCAGAGTCTGGCCAGCTACGGCTCGGGCACGCCTGGCGCCCTCGGCGAGCACTTGCCTGACGTAGTCGGCATTGTGTTCAAGCTCGGCTCTTTTTTCGCGAAAGGGCTTGAAGTAGTCTATCACTAACTCGGCCAGGCGTTTTTTGGCCTCGCTGTAGCCGGTGCCGCCGCGGCGGTATCTATTTTCCCAGTCGGCCAGCTCTTGCGGCTGAGCGAATAACTTCAAAAGGGCAAAGACGTTACATCTATCGGGGTCTTTCGGTTCTTCCACGGCGGTAGAGTCGGTCACGATCCTGGCAATTTTCTTTCGCAGGCTTTCTTCCGGCTCGAATATCTCGATAGTGTTATCATAGCTCTTACTCATTTTTCGCCCATCCGTGCCCGGGACAACAGCCACCGACTCGATGATATGTCCATCGGGCACGGTGAAGATGTCACCGTAAGCATTGTTGAACCGAACGGCAATATCCCGCGTCACTTCGATATGCTGTTTCTGGTCGGCGCCTACCGGCACCAAGTCCGACTTGTAGATCAGAATATCGGCTGCTTGAAGGACAGGGTAGGCAAAAAGGCCGTGGTTTGGAGTCAGTCCTTGAGCAACCTTATCCTTGAAGCTGACGCACCGTTGCAGCAATCCAATCGGCGTCACACAGGAAAGCAGCCACGTAAGTTCTGTAACCTCGGGCACATCGGATTGTCGCCAGAAGACGGTCTTATTTGTATCCAGGCCCAGGGCAAGATAATCCATCGCTACGTCTAGCGTATAGCGGGCAATATCTGCCGCCTTAGGATTGCTCGTAAGGGCGTGGAAGTCGGCGATAAAGTAGAAGCATTCATGGTCGGCCTGGAGCTGCAGATGCTGGCGCATCGCCCCGAAAAAGTTGCCTATATGCAGCCGCCCGGAGGGCTGTATCCCAGAAAGAACTCTCAAGTCTAACTCCAAAAGGAAAAGGCACAAACCTGAAATTTTACTGCCAGAATAGCGGCCGAGTTAATCGATGTCAAGCGTTTTGCCAGCAAATTAGCGCTGCGTTTGACTTGATGGGGGGCTCTCTTTCAGGCTTCGACGGGCTTGCACTCCATTACGGCGTCGCTGAGCTGTCGTCGTTGTAGTTTCAGAGAAGCCGGGTATACTGCCGCAGATGTGGCTGAGCCGTAAGAAGTCGAACGAAAAACTCTGTTGGATAACACCCTCCGGGGCCGGCACTAAAAACAACAGCCCCCCCTGCCAAACGCTCTGGCTTGATAACGACCTGTTATGTGACTTACGCCCTGCCGAGAGACTTCATATACTTCTTGGACTTACGAAGTCCCATTCTGGACGCCTTTTTCTTCACGGCCTCGGTGGGACGCCCGAGCTTTGCTGCTATCTGAGCAGTGGGGTGAGTCTGGAATAGTCTCTTGAGCGTATTGACGTCGGCCTTCGTCCATGTACCCCTGGCGAGTTTTTTCTTTGCCATCGTGCCACTCCTTTCATTTTCAATAGTACATGACAGAGTAATCGCCCTCGCCTGCGACATTTTAACGGGGACCAACTCATAATCAAGTACTTTTCCGTCTCACGGTCAAGAAAAAAAACGGGGAATTACAGAGCAAGACAACAAGAAATGGCAACAACGCAGGGTCTCACGCCCTATCAGGCAACCCCGCTGTGGCGTCGACGGGCGCTTACGCTACGTTGCGAGGGATGTTGCCGCCTTCGATATACAAAGGTGGCTTCGCATTTTCGGCTGGCGGTTTTTCACAGCGGCCTGTCCTGCAGAGCGGATGGTTGAGCCTGCAATCGTACCTCGTCAAAAAAGGGCGTCCTTTTCTGCTCGACACAGGCTGCCGCGTATAGGTACATTGCGGCGGACCAACTCTGCCAGTCTTGGCCCTGTGGCGCGCCATCCTGTGCCCGCAACCACTCGTTGAAACCGAATTCGACCCCGCCCTGCACTTGGCGGGGCTGGCAAGCCGGTCGAACCAACTCGGTAAGTGCGACCAGCTTCCTCTGGGCAAGCTGGCCCCTTCCGGCGGCAACCAGAGCCGCCACATAGAATCCACAAACGAAAGGCCAAATTCCGCCGTTATGATATTCACCCGGCTGGTTATATCTTTTGTACCGGGGTCTCCAGTCGGGGTCATCGGGTCTGATATAAGGGAATAGATTGGGCGGCAACGCGACGGCTAAATCTCCTTTCTTGCGTAATGCCGCACACTCCGTCTCTATCCAGGTAACCAGGTCTCTGGCCCTGGAGGGAGATGCTATGCCGGTCAGAATTGCCAGAGAATTGCCGAGCAGATCAAAGCGTTCGCTGCCGTACACCTTGTAAGACCACAGTGCGTAATAGGGCTTGTGCCTCAGCACCAAGCCTTCGTGCACGTGTCGTTGCTGTTTTTCGCCCTTTATGGTGAACCGACCCATTGCTTCACGCACCCTCGCCGCCTGCTCATCCTGGCCAAAAAGCCGTAAGTACGTATAGACTATGGTGTTTACATACAGCCCGTAGCCCAAGACCCACTGCTCGTCACGCCAATCGCTGGTGGGCAGTTGCGCCACAATGCCGCGATCAGAGGGGCTTTGGTACTCCATCCAGGTCATGGCCTTGCGTACGGGACCTTCCAGGAAGTCGCTTTCGCCGGTGACTTTTCGCAACAGTCCGACCGCCATCAGAAAAAGTGGCGT
>CAZPJZ010000201.1:0-5137 GCA_964586995.1 uncultured Pirellulales bacterium
ATTTCCTTTCTACACAGTCTCGTCGCCTCTGTGCCCTGTTACATCCAAAGATCGATCGGGGATCAGGGCTCCGGCAGGACCAGCGCCGCCCAATGGCCTTTGCCGGGCGCTTTCAAATCCAGTGTCTGGCCGCCGGAGACGCTTTGCGCTTCCTGCCAGTTGCTGCGGTTGATGTCCAGCCAGCGGACTTGCAGCGTCCCCTTGGCCTGGGAGACATCGAGCTTCACCTGGCCGCCGTTGGGGAAATAGACGGCGTACTGCCTGCCCGGCTCAGCCAGACAGTAGGCCTCGTTTTCCTCACGTTCGCTGAGCAGGTCATTGCGCGGCTCGGACCGAAAGAAGTCGAATGCTTCGTCCACCTGTCTTATGGACTTGATGATGGCCTGCGCGCGTGGGCTCAGCCCGAGACCCCACTCCGTGGCGGTCTCATGCTCCTTCGCCGACTCGACGGGATGGGGCCGGTGGAAACGGGTCGAGGCACCACCCGCGAAGATGAATCGGACGAAACGCGCGACAGACTCTTCTTCGCCGTGCTTGGCGGCACCATAATTCTTGACGTTATTGATCGGGCGCGGGTTCGACTTGATGTAGTTTCGCACAAACATGATCTCGTCGTAGTGGCTCTGGCCGCGCGAGCCGGTGACCTGTGAAATGTCGAGGAACGTGAACAGATCGGTCCGGTCGTAAACATGGCGGTGGTCGTCGGTCTTGATGTTGTGGTTCCGGCGCATGTCCGCGGTGTGCACAGTCACGCCGGCCTGCTCCGCACGCTTGCGCATACATGCCGCCCAGTGGTCGCCCCAGGCGTTCAACTCGCCTATCTCGTTGTTCATGCAGTAGAGCACATGCGGGTATTTCAGCGAATGGTCCAGCATCCGGTCCACATAGGCCGTCTGGTATGCCAGCACCCGGTCGTTGTTGTCCAGCGAGGGCACGGTGCGGAAAAAGGCATGTGCCGACGGCCACGGGGTGACGCCGTAGGTGACCTCGGTGAGCAGACCCGTCTCCTCGGCCGTATAGTTAATATTGTTCCGTGGGTTGAAGGGGTGCTTCGACCAGCCCCCCCGGGGTTCGCGGTCGCGGTAGAGGTCGTGCGGGTCCCAGACCTCGATCTGCACGATGATGTCCCGGTCGAAGGTGAGTTTGAGAAAGCTCTCGAACCGCTGCCAGTACTGCTCGTTGAACCGGTCCAGGTCGAACCGACCATCCTCGGTCCGGGCAAAGGCAAACACATTCGCCTCGTTGCGATGGCTCATTGTGTTGCGGACGTAATTGCCGCCGACGGATTTGAGCAGGTCGAGGTGTTCCGCGAGGCTGGTTGGGTGGTTGAAGAGGTTGTCCTGCCAACTGCCGCCCAGCAGTAGCACGGGTTTGCCCTTGTATTGCCAATACGTTGGGTTCTTCACGTACGGCTGGATTCGATTGGCCTTGTGGGCAGCGACGCCGGTGATAGTGCGCGTCAGCTCGAAGAAGGCCTGCTTTCGCGGGTGGCTGATTGCCCAGTCAGCGGGGACCGCCTGGTAGCCCGCCTCGAAGGGCTCGCCGCGACGACGATAATCGAAGTAGCCCCAGGAGGCGTACTCGCTGACCGCGGCGAGATAGTTGTTGATCGGCTTCTCGAAGTCGTAGTGGTCGTCCTCGTTGAAGAGGATGGGCACGGGCCGGTAGCCGGGGACCCGGCGCGTCTGTCGGACCATCTCGGCGATCCGCTTGGGGTCATCGACCCCGTTGCCGTGCAGCAGCAGGTAGTCCGAGGCCCGCACCACATTCTCCCGCGGGATGGTACCCCCGCCGTAGCTGGTGCTCACGTAGAGGCGGCGACCGTCGCGGGTGATCCCCTTGGCCAGTTCGATGATCTCGTGGACGCGGGCCGGCTGAAGAATGGCATGGTCGTATCGAACGTTGCACTCGTTGTTGATCTCAATCAGGACGTTGCGGTAGCCCTTCGCCAGCACCCAGTTCACCGCGTTCTCCACTGCCCGGGTCACGGCCGGCTCGGCTTCGATCCGCTCGTCCTGCCCGAAGTAGTAGATGCCCAGTATGGGGACCATCCCCAGTTCATCAGCCCTGTCGAGAATCCGTTCCAGACGGTTCATGTAGTCGTCGCGGAGCGAGCCGTCGGACCGCAGCGCCGAGTTGTGCCAGAGCTGCCGGGCGCCGGGATACCCCTCGCCGGGGAAACCTCCCTGGAGGTTGACGGTGAAGGAGAGCATGCCGTGCTCACGCCAGGAGGGCATGGCGGCGACAAACTCGCGTGTGTTGCGGTCGGGGTCCCATTCGCCTGTGTCGGGATAGGCCCAACCACCGACGGTCTGCGGGTTGAGGTCGTCAAAAATCCCCTGGACCATGCGGCTGTTCATCAGCAGCCCCTCGATCTTCATGCCGTTGTACTGGCGGCCTTCGTAGGTGGGGCGGCCGTTGATGAAGAACATGTCCCCGCGGATGGAGACCTCCGTGCGCCGGACCGACTCCGCGGCTGGCGCAGGGACACTACTGAACAACAGTGCCATCACCAATACTAAGGCCGTTCCAATACAATACACGTGATTGCTCTTTGTCTGCATAACCATCACTCCTCTGTAACATGCTCAGATACTTCGGATGAACATCGAATCCATTCATCCTGAATGACGGGCGATGGCGGATCGATACCCGTCCTACATGAACGCCCGCATGCTTACCCACAGGGATCACTGCCTTCACTATGTCTCCTGTACTCTACCAGCGACCCATACAGCGACCAGCGAGTGCTGTTGATTGCTGCTGCGTCCCGCAATGGCTCTCTCGCTCTAGCCTGCACTTCAGCATACCCATAGCGGGGTCGTTGACATACATGGTCTGTTGCTGAATTCCCTATGGCTGTCCGCCCTGCGTTCCGCGACCCAACAGCCCTGTCGGCCGGCCCTTCATCGACTCGAACAGGTCCCGTTGCATGGCCTTGTGATCGATCTGCCGGATGACCCGAACGGTTGTCGGGCCATCGGCTCGGGTCCAGCGATACCCGTCCTGCGGGCCAGCCACAACCACCGGCTCGCTCTGCTTGACCCACCCGAGCCCCAGATATTCGCTGATGATCGCCGAAAGACAACTGGCGTCGTAGAGAGCCTTGTTGCGAGCAGGAACGATGCTCTTGAGGTACTGCCCCAGCGGGTGATCGGCGTACAGGTGGCCTTCCTTCGTCTTGTCGATGGCAACGCGTCCTCCCACCGGGGCGGGCATGATCCACGTCTCGATCCCGCTATGGCAAACGACGTACATGGACCATGGGTCATTGTTGCCGTTGAATTCATTGATGATCTCGTTGTTGGAGCCGCCAAGCCACATGATACGGATGCGGTCCCTGAGTTCAAGGCCTTTACGCCGGGCCTGCAGGATCGCCGAGGCCGGGTTGGTGCCAGGCCCGACCGGCACGATCCATACGGGATTGTCGAGCGACGCCCCCCTCGCTGCGGCAAGAATGGCCTCGCTGGCCTCGCTCGGGACCAGCTCGGTGTAATCCCATCGGCCGCTGTCGGGAACGGCCAGACGCTGGTCAGCCCCGCGAAAAACGAACGGCACACGGTCCTCCGGCAGACCGCTCTGCCGCGACAGGTCGATGATGTGCCGAATCTCGGCATAATTGATCGGTTCCTGACCGCCTCCGTGGTGCACGCTGTTGATCCCCAGGATGTCCAACTCGCTGAACAGCGCATAGCCGATGTAGTGTTGGTCGTCCTGCTCGTTCTTGGCATCGGTGTCGAGAAGAAGCTGCGGCAGCCGCACCGTCTGCTCCGTGTGAACGCGGACGAGAGCCGGACAAGTGTCCGTGTAGGTCCCGTCGGTGACCGTCAAAACGACTTTGTAGATTCCGGGCTGAGCGAAAACGTGCTTGTATTGCCGCCCGGACGCCTGGACGCCGTCTCCGAAATCCCACTGATACTCGCGGATCGAGCCGAGCGACCTGGCGGCCGAGAACGCCGCCGGCTGCCCGGCCATCACGGCCTTCGTCAACGGCACGATGCGGGCTTCGACCGGCGGCAGCACGGTCACAGTCCGGCGGATGCGATCTGTATGCTCGCCGTCCGAGAATCGCAGTACGACCTCCACCTGTCCGGTGCGGGTAAATACATGGCGAACGGTGTGGCCAGCTACCCTTTCCTCGTCGCCGAAGTCCCAGGTCCAGGATTGGATCTCACCCAGGAGCGGCACAGCCGAGAACTCCGCCGGCTGGGTCGCCCGGATGGGTGAGTCCGGGGCCACGATGCGCGCCGCAATGGGCGGACAGTAGGCCGCGATCCACGACTTGCCGGGCTCTCCCCGGAAATGAACGCTCTGGATAGGCGTCTTGTCGTCCCGGCTGAATACGCTCACCCGCAGTGCGTCCATCGTCTGCGGCTCGGCGCCCGGTCCACCCCAGAAGTAGTACCCTCGGTCATACCAATCCCCGACGCCGCGCGCATGGGTCATCCACCGCCCCTCGCGGCGAAACTCAATCTTCCAGGCGGTCGTCGGTTGCGGCTGATTGTCATACGTCCCGCTAAGTGCGAGCAGATTGACCCGCACCGGCTGCGGCCATTCAGCCATCCACCAGACGGGATGTTCTTCGTCGACGACCCCGAGTTCAGCGCGAAATCCCACGCCGTATTCGTGCCATTGCGAGACCTTGGCGAAAGCACCCTGCTGGAGATCGAAGATCATGTGATCGGGCACCCCGCGCAGCCCCTTATCGAGAGACTCGATGTTGCCCGAAACCTTGGCATCCAGCAGCAGGTTGCGGGCGGTTTCAAAGATGCGGGCGGCACCACACTCCGGATTCGCCAGGAAACCACAGATCGGTATCGCAACAACAATGAGGTAAAACCTGAGGGCAGGCATACGCCGAAGCCCTGAGCGTTGTGCAGTCATGGTGGCTCCTTTCTATCACTTGCGGTTGTCCCGATCGATCACGAGACTTCAAGCTATCCGACATTTCTCAGATACCTTGCGCGGCTACGCCGGCGGAACATGTTCCAGCATTATACCAGCGCCACCCGTCACGCCTATCGCTTTTCAGACTTTTTTCGCGACACAGCACCATCGGGGCCGTTTTTCGGCCCCCAAGGACCTGATCTGTCCCCAGCCACGCACTGTTTTCTCCTCTGGACACGGAGTATCTCCC
>CAZPJZ010000202.1:0-5128 GCA_964586995.1 uncultured Pirellulales bacterium
CTGCTCGGTTGCTACCGGGCTGGCTCGGCATACGGCGGCGTCACCGGCGGCCTGTGGACCGCTGCCTTCTGGGCCGTCATCTGCAACGACCTGTGGCTCTGGGCCAATCAGCCTAACATCGAAGTGGGCATGAATGCCTGCCTCGTCTGGGCATTTGCCCTTATGGTTCGCGCCGACCGGCAGAAGCTGCAGTGGCAGCGATGGCTGGCCATCGGGGGACTGTTTGCTTTGGCCAGTGTCTACAAGCAAGTCGCTGTTATCTTTGCGGCTTTTCTTAGCCTTATGCATGTGTTAAGCTGTCTTGGCGATAGCCGGGCCAGGAAGCTGGCATTTATGCAAGTTTGCATCATCGTGGCGACGGGCGCTGCGGTGTGGGCCAGCGTTTTCGCATTTTTTGCACTCACCGGTCGTTTTGCTATCTTCTACGACACGATTTTCACCTACGGCAGATGGTACGCTAAAAGCAGGGGAGGCAATCTCCTGACGAACATCCTCGAAGGATTCAGATACAAAAGACTGTTTGCGGTGCACATGAAAAGCACGCCGGTGCTCATCATCTTGGCCGTGGTGGGAATAGTAGTCGGACTGTGGAAGGGCTCACGGCGGAATTGGCTGCTGCTGCTCGGGTTTGCCCTTGCGGCACCTTCTGCAATAGCTATTACCGGAAGATTCTACGGACACTACTATCAGCTATGGCTTGGCCCTCTGGTAGTCGGTGCCGGCTGGGCGGTTTCCACATGCAGAAGACAGAAGACAGAAGACAGAAGACAGAAGACACAGAATGGAGGTTCTGTCCTCGGTCGTCCGGTGTCTGCCCTCTGGTCTGCGGCGGGTGCGGTGGGCCTGATCATTCTGCTATTCGCTGTCCTGCCGCAATATAAACTCTCTGCCGATGAATGGTCTGCAACGAAGATCGGCCCGCAGTTCGTCGTCTCCAGAAGCGTCGCTAAAGAGGTTGACGCACTGCTGGAGCCGGGCGAGACGCTATACGTTTGGGGCCAAAACCCCGAGTTCTATTTCTGGTCACGGCGTCGGCCCCCAACGGGCCTTATCTGGTCCACCGACTTGATGGACGACAACCCTTTGGCCCAGAAACATACGGCGCGGGCTCTGGAGGACCTTAAGCGTGAGCTGCCGGAGATATTTGTTGTCAATCAGTTGCAATTCAAAGTGCCGCTTGACCATCCCGTAATAAAGTGGGCACTGGTGGAGAAGCGATATGTGCCTCTGCCGGGTAATCCGGACCGAGGAGTATTGTATGGCCGGCCTTTCTTTCGTATTTTCGTTCGCCGCGGCGGTCGATTGGCGGCCCGCCTGGGAGCATAAGAGCAGAGACGCTAATGGATCAAAAAGGAAAGCGTGATGAAGCGCAAAAGTCCTGTGCAGGAAGCTAAAGTGAATGGCAATTTCTGGATATTCGGCGGTTTGCTTTGCATTCTGCTGGTGTCGATATTGGGTCGGGATATCGGCCGGCCCTTCACCGGGCTGCATAGCTGGGGTGAGGCCAGCGGTGCCTGGGTGGCAAGAGCCCATGTAAAATATGGCCTTGGCTATACAAAAGGTGTTTCCACATGGGCGGTGGGGGACCCGCCGACTGAAAATCCCGCAAGGTACTACGACCATCCACAACTTTCTGTCCTCACGCTGGCAATGTTTATGTCGGTCTTGGGGGTGAGCGAGTGGAGCTATCGACTCGTAAATCTGATTGCATCGGTGTTGATCCTGGCGGTTTTACTAAGAATCGTCAAAGGACTATTGGACGATAAGACGGCACTACTGGCAGGTCTTATCTACGTTTTGTTTCCGATTAACGGCTATTTCGGCTGTGGATACTGGATTACATTGATGGGCCTGTCGGCAATCTGGTGTTATCTGGTACTGATTGACGGGCTGAAAGATGGGCCCGACCCTGGACGGATACACAAATGGGCCCTGGCAGCCAGCCTGTTTCTTGCGCTTCAGTTCAGTTGGGAAGGCTTCTTCTATGCCTTGGCTATCGGCGTGCACTACGTCGTTCGCTGCATTCGCCGCAAGCAATTCCCCGAAAAGACGCTGCTGGCCATCCTGATTGTCGCGCCGCTTTCCAGCCTGGTTTTGAATCTGCTGGTTATGGCGGCAGGCTACGGATGGGACTTCAGCAAGATCGTTGACCTGTTTAAGTGGCGGTCGGGCAAAGGCGAGATGGCCGAATTTGACTGGGGTAAATGGCTCTACGACAGCACGAATCGGCGCGGTCTTATCCCCTACGCCATGATGAATTTCAGTGTGCCGGTTCTGATTATCGCTGTGCTGTATTTAACCTTTGGCCAGTTGCTCATCGTTACCAGGCCCACTTCGCGGCGCAGCTCCGGCGAAGCCTCGGGGCGGTTCCCGCAGTTCTGGCTTCTATTTCTGCCCGGGTTCTTCCAGGTATTTCTGCTCAAGGGGGCGCTTTGGATGCACCACTATTGGGAACGGCCCTTTTCTCCTTTGGTCGCCATGGCAACCGCTCTGGGGATTATGACACTGGCCGACCTTCTGAGCAAAGCACGGCCTTTGGTCGCCAAGATATGCATCGCGGCTCTTGTAGGCATCATTACGATATGGTGTATCAAAGGACTAAATCATTATTACAGCATCCGACACTTCTCGCCGGAAAGGGTCAGCCTCTTCAAAATGCTCAACGAAAGAATCCCACCGGACAGAAGGCTGTTGAGCTTTCAAAGCCAAACGGTTGAGCAGCACGAGGCCAAAGGCGAGCACTATCGTCCGGAAATCGCCTGGTATTTGGACCGGCAGATCGACGTGGCGACTACCCTTGCGGACGTTCAAGCCAAGGCCCAGACCGGCCTGTATCCTTACTACCTTGTTCCTGCCGTGCAGCAGATGGCTCCGCTGATCCAACAATTACAGCAGAGGTACAAGTTTGAGTCCGTTCGCGGTGATCCGGGCGGCGAGAGGCTTGCTCCCATGCTGCCACACTTGATTTTCGACCTGCAGAGCAAAGGTCCCGTTTCCTGATTAAGCGCTCTTTTCCAGCGGGCTGGAGTGGGACAGTTTATTAGCGGTTGCAGTTGCCTGTTCGCGAGGAGCCGTCGTTCTCCGTAGGGAGTGCCAAGGACTGCTGCTGCTTGAAGTCGGTAGGGGATTTGTGCCAGAGCCATAGTGCACAGGAGCCGCCCACGGCAAAGGCATAGCTGAGGGTTATCGCCCGGTCGATCATGGCGGCGAGAATCCCAACCTGCAGAGGCACTCCCAAGACCGCCGCACCGAAGCCAAGCACCAGCTCTCTGATTCCCAGCGCGCCTGGGGTCACTCCGATAAACAGGACCACAAAGCCCACAGCGCCGAGAACAAGATAGCCTGCCGGATGAATGCTCTGACCCATGCCACGGTAGATGATTCCCAGGCGCACGGCCGTCAACAGATAGACAATGACAAGCAGCGCAATCGTGGCGGCGTTGGTCTTTGCGTCCTTGGCAATTTGACTGCGCCCGGTAAGGAAATTCCGCAGTCTCATGCGTAGCTGTCCCTGTCCCGTGGGGACAGGCAGCGGGACGAATAGGAGAAGCAACGAACCTACAATGGTAATTGCGAAGATGCCGGCCAGTATCTGGCTCTGGCGTCCGGCCAGCCCGTAGACGGCAAGCAGGACAGCCAAACCTATTGTTGCCGCCGTGGTTGTCATCAACAGGATAACATACAAAAAGAAAGTGGCAAAACGCGTGTAGGAAAGCCCATAGTGACGTTTCAAATAGTCCGCTCGAAACAGGGTGCCGAATTTCATCGGGGCATAGTTAAGCAGCAAAGCGGCATTATTCAGCCGAAGCAGGTCCCAGAGCAATGTGTCGGTATTGAGAGCTTTGAGCAGTGATTTATCCACGATCGCGCCGACCAGAATCGACAGAAACGACAAGAAATACATAACGGCCAGTTGCGCCGGACTCAGATTCAGCATGACCTTCAGCTCATGCCAGTGCCCGGCCAAATACCACAAAAGAAAACCGAGTATAATCAGTGTGACAATATTCCTGAGCCATTTGTTTATGCTCTGATTGCGCATTGGCTGCTGGCCGTACTATTCTACGCTCTGGCTGCTGCTATGGTTTCATAACACCACGTCCGGGGGAAAGGGATGCGCCCTATGATCGGTGCGGGCACACCGCCGGAGTAGAGCTTCACATCGCTAAAACCGGCCCGCTCCATAAGCCGAATTAGCCATCGCTGTGGGTAAAGGCACACGTGCTCTTGCGTGTAGTAATATCGCCGATTGAGTGTAATTGTCAGTAGAAGCTCCGCCGGGAAAAACGGATTGGGAGTAGACAGTACCAGCACGCCCTCGGGTTTCAGCGTTTGCCGACAGCGGCGCAGGAACTGAAGAGGAGACTCAAGGTGCTCGATGATTTCGCCGGCGACCAGGGCGTCGAAGGAGCCTGCCTCAAACGGCGCCGGCAGTACCATCGCATCGCCAACCAGGCATGAGGTGTAGTTATCCGGAGGTTGCCGTTCTTGAAGGTCTAATCCGATGACCTCCGGGTTCTTCAGGTAGGCATTTGGCACGGCAGCCCACCCAACGTCCAAAACGCGCTGACTCTCCGCGCACAGCCGTGCCATCTTCTTGAGCCTGTAATTGGGTGAGCCTATCGAGATAACTTTTCTTTGCATTAGCTCTTACCTTGGCGCACTACCTGCAATAAGCACCACGCGTGCTTGGCGAACCGGTTGCCACCGGCCTGTGTAAACTGTACCAGAATAGCTCTGGGCCTGTGCCATTTTTCCTGCCGGCCTATCTCGGTGCGAAGTGCCGTTGGCCAATTTCAGATACGACCAGTCGAACCTTGCCGGACCTGGGCAGCGGGATATCTTTTACGAAATTCAATCTTATTTTCAGCTTTTCTCCCGCAGCTTGACGTATCGCGTCCTCTATGTACTTTGCATTTTGATCCGAAAACGTGTCGTTCTTGACGATCTTGACTTCAATTTCATCTTCTGCTTCTTGTACGACCTGGAATTGGTCCACTGACGTCATGGACTCGAATATGTGCCCGAAAAAGTAAGCAACCAAATAATTGCCATCGGGAGTCATCACAATATCGGTGTCTCTGCCCACCACGGAGCTCATGCAGGGTAGCCCTCGGCCGCACTTGCA
>CAZPJZ010000203.1:0-5095 GCA_964586995.1 uncultured Pirellulales bacterium
TTCGATGCCGATTTTTACTCCCCGAAGTGGGTCCCTTTTACATGCCGATTTCCACGATCCTTACGCATCGCCTTTAGGGGAATCCATTCAAGCTCTTTCTTGAGGCGCCTGGCCAAGGAGGCAAGGTCCGTGCTTCGCCTTGCGGCGACGCGCTTCGCTTCCTCGCCTAAACTCGTCAGCCGGGTACTCGGCGTCCTGGGCTCCTCGTCCCGAATGACGTGTCGAATATGATCAATGCCACCTTCGCGAAGCGTCTTGGCCTCAAACGGCAGAACGCCGGTCAGCAGTTCGTAGAGTACCACGCCCAGCGAGTAAACATCCGAACGAGTGTCGATGTCTTAGTGAGTCATCTCCGCCTGCTCGAGACTCATGTACTCGGGCGTACCGATCAGCTCGCCACGCTCGGTGTATAAGGTCTTGTCTGTCAGAGGCTGGCCGAGGGCTTTAGCTATCCCAAAGTCAATTACTTTGGGGATTGCTCTTTCGCCCTCAACTAAGACCATAATATTTGAGGGCTTGATATCGCGGTGGATGATCCCTTTTTGGTGGGCGTGCTGAATGGCCTCGCACACCTGCAGAAACAACTGCAGCCGTGCCTCGATCTTGAGCTTTTGCCTGTCACAATGCTCCGTGATAGGGACACCTTTGACGTGCTCCATAACAAAGTATGGCCGGCCAACCTCAGTTGTGCCTGCATCGTAGACATGGGCGATGTTTGGGTGATCCAGCAGGGCCAACGCTTGCCGTTCTGCCTCAAAGCGGACAAGAACCTCTTTCGTATCCATGCCGGGCTTGACAATCTTCAGCGCAACCTGGCGACGGACGGGTTTACGCTGCTCAGCCAGATAGACCATGCCATAACCGCCTTCGCCCAGGATGCTAATCAATTTGTAAGGGCCAATCTCAGCACCAGGTCCGGGCGCAAGGCTGCCATAAGACTCAGTCGGGTCACCAGGCGCCGCAGAGAAGAAAGGTTTCTTCTTATTAGGTTCGTCCTCGTTCTTCCCTTTGTCTCTACCCATATGCCAGCATCCAACAAATATTACAAGCTCCGCCTGGGAAATGAGATATCGATATATTGTAGCACATTGGGATAGGGTCTGCAAACCAAACACCAGACGCGATTACCTGTTTTTGAGCAGGATAACAAAATCGGTTTTTTGGGCCGGAAATGCACTGGTTTACGCCCGATTTCACTTGCTCTGACGTGGTTCATAATTTGACGACAAGACCTGAACGCACACGTCACTCCCTGCATCTGGGCGAAGAATCGTAGTCTCCCGTCAGTATCGGCGACATACACGGGTCTGCAATCCGCAATCCACTGAAACGGACCTACAGTTAGGTAATTGCATGTGGAAACTAGAAATTCTTGTGATACTAATTCCTGATAGAGATGTGTTTTTTGGACCGGTCCTGCCAGCTCATCAGGCGCACTGGACGGCGCACGAACTACCTCAAATATGGCCCTTTTTGGGCTTCACCCGATTCTCAGCCAGTTGTCGTAAGTATTTGTAGTTGCCTGTCTAATCGCCATTCTCACAGAACCTGCAAAACTGTGACTTTCAACTATTTGTAAAAAAGTCCCCAGTTTGAGCCAATAATACTCCCAACAAAAAAGGCTAACCCGGATATTTCACCGAGGTGTTCAATTCTGTAGCCAAGTGTAGTTGTTCGGGCAACTGTTGTCGAATGTACCCGGTCTGCCAAATTCAGCGCAAAGTCCCCCACCCCCATACACACAGCCACGATGTTGCCGCTATCAGCCAGAATCAAGAAACAGCCTTGGAACCCGCAGGCACGATAATCGAGCCAGCACCTGAACAAAAAGCTCCTTCCATGGATAGGGCAGCAAGTCACAGCAAGAATCACCCTTGATCATAATTGCACAGTCTGTCGCTTCCGTCACCGGCCGCAGCACTTCTTGTAGTTTCTGCCGCTGCCGCAGGGGCATGGGGCGTTTCGGGCTACTTTGGGCTTTGAAGCAGCATCTCGTATCGGTATCGGGGTGTGGGGTTCCTGCACTCCTGCTGGCGACTGTGGCAGGGATTCTTTTTCCAGGCCAAGTTCTCGCAGCATGGCTTCCCGCGGAGCCCGAACCGAAGCTGGTCCGACAGGATCGGGCATGGTCCGAATCAGCATGGCGACTTCCTGCTGGCCCGCCTCGGTTCGACAGGCCTGACGGGCGGTCTTGCCGCCCAGGGCCGGCAGCGGTGTGTCGAGCCATCCCATGTAGTGTTTGTTCATCATGTCTTGGATGGAGGAAGCGAGCTCAGGTGTCATCTCAACTGGTTCTGGCGGGGAGATCCGCTCGTCCAGAGGACGGTCCTTTTCTACCTCGTCCCATCGTCGAGTCTGGACGCTCTTGAAGGCCACGCCTGGCAACTTCTCCAGCCATTCGCGCCCAGCTTTGAATCGCTTGGCAGAATTGACAGTCAGTACGAGTTCGTCGCCCACGAATTCGATTCGACCCAGGGTGACGGTCTCGCCAACCACCAGATTGTTGCCGCTGGCGTCTTTGCTCCAGACCAACTCATCAGCGTCCTTATCGTACTCGATATCTTCTCGCCCCATCAATGTCTGGCGCGTCAGAACGGGATCAGCTACTGAGAAAGAAGCGGTGTGCCACAACAATTCATCCCCGTCCGTATTGCACATGCGAGGAGGTTGCCAGTTCGCTTGCCACTCGTCCATCCACTGCCACAACCATCCGAGTTTATGGGCATCCTGCCGCAGGCCTTCGGGGGTGAATTTCACCTTGCTGTCCCGCAGAAAATCGACTGCGTCCATTCCCATTCCAGGACCGAGCGGCGGGCCTGCTATTTCGATGAAGTGGAAGCGCCCAGCAGGGAAGGCTCGCGCAGCGAGGAACACGTTGTCTTGGATGTTCTCTGACATCATCTGGTCGTGCACTGTGACTTTGCCGCCCAGTAGGACATCGTCCAACTCAATGGTCCCGGCTTTCGCATTGTGGCTCGCCACTCGATACAGGGTCGGGTGGGCATCCATTCGCGCCCGCAACAGGTGAACCTCAGGTTCAGGCAAGTCTTTTCCCAGCATCTTCTCTGCCTGGGTCTGGCTGCCTCTGCTGGGCCGGTAGTCCAGGATGCTCCAGGCCATGTAGGCGCCCATGACTCCCTGTTGTTCATGCTCCTTAAGGTAGTATTCGAGGTCATCGTCGTTGAAATACCGCTTGATCGCTCGGTTGGAGTGCAGTTTCTGCTCAGCCTTGAACTGCTGGATGAAGCGACGAAACAATCTTTGATCTGCTTGCTTCCAGCCTTTGAGGTCATCAAGAGCTGGCATCTCCACATCCTCGTCGCCAATATCTTCGAATTCATCGCCCAATGGCGCCATGTCGCTGTCCACGAGATCATAGAACTCTGCCACCACTTCCTGGAGCTTCGGGATTGTTGGCTTGTAAGCGCACCTAATGCCCAGCGGTTCGAGTGTGGGCCTCATGGCGTCGTGGAGCTTGCGACTGGAGAAGATGATCTTTCGGGGCAGGCCCTTTGTGGGAGTCATCCCTTTGCCGCAGAAAGTATCGACCATGGCCTCGGCTGCTTCTCTGAGATCGCCAGCGAATACCGGTCGCCCCTGGAGGACCAGCTCCTGCTTATCGTCCATAATCAGCAACAACTGCATGGCCCGATCATCCCCCTTGATTCCTGCTGGCAGCGCGGGCATACCTGTCAGCCAGGTTGCTTTCAAGCGCGGCAGGCCTCGCAGATTGTAGCTTGTGGGTGGCAGGGGAATTGTTGTCGAGCCTTCTTCATGCACGACTTTCTCCCACGTCACGTTCACATCATGAGCCTCTCCGTGGCCGCTCACGTTTATGACGCAGATTCCCCTGCCATCTTCGAGATTTGCGGGCTTGAGCAGCTTGTTCTTGTCTGCCTCGATAACTGCCCACAACACCTGCCCCAGCAAGGTCAGTTCAGATTCATTCGGCAGTCGTCCTTGGCGTCCTGCCGGTTTAGTCAGGAACTGCGGCACTTGATCGCGGTATCCTGGATATTGGCCTGCTTCGCGCACGAGATCCTGGGCATCCAGAGGCAGTTTGTCAAACTCCTCCATGCTGAAGCCCAACATGTCCATGTCGTCCAGAGAGTCATCTCCCGGCCCTTGAGGATTCACAAGTGCGGCCAATGCCGATGCGGCGTTTGGGCCGCGAAAGAGCGAAAGCCCATATTCCTCACCAGCATCGCCGAGTACAACGCCCAGCATCAGCTCGTCCTGGCCTGCAATTCGCACTCCGAAGCAGTCGTAGTTCGTGAATCGCTTCCAAAGCTTTCGGCTGTGAAATCCGCGCGCAGCTTCAAACACGTCTGCTATGATGTCTTTTCGTTCCATAAGTTTACCCCTGGATTACACACTCTATGTTGGATGAGCCATCGTCCGGCCCATCCGGATCTCGTATCCTGTCCAGCGGTCCACCCGCAAGACTCGTCCTCTTTACCATTGCAGGGCTTATGCGAGCTTGCCATACGCGGTTGATTCTACTAACAGACCCGCGCTTGCCTGGGCCACTATATCTTGGGTCGGGCTATTTCACCTTCTTTCCCGTCACTTCCACGCCGGCCTGCTCTAGCTTTGCGCTCAGGCCCGTGACGCGCCCATCCTTGTCCTTCGTGAAGAGAATATCGGCCTGAACGGCCTTGAGGAAGAACTCCGTCTCCGACCGCGGAAACAGCTCGAATTTCGGCTGACCTGTCAACTGCGCATAGAGCCGGTCATCCTCCTTCGTCACCGTTATCTTTCCCACGGTCTCAATCTCATACTCGCCCACGTACGCATCGTAGACAGCCGGATCGACCTTGGCAGCCGCCTCCTCTTTCAGCTTCGGCACGTTTAGCGTCCGTTCCCCCTGCCGATGAAGTCCGCCCGTCACCTCTCCCTTCTCATTCCGCACAAAGGTTATCTGAGCATCGGCGTCCTTCCAGAAGAACTCATTCTCCGAGCTTGGAAATATCTCGGCTTTGCCCTGACCGCTCAACTGCGCAAACAGCCGATCGCCCTCTTTCGTCACCGTCAACACCATGCTATTGCCGTAATCGTAGCGCCCCACGTAGTCATCGTAGACTGCCCGATCAAT
>CAZPJZ010000204.1:0-3344 GCA_964586995.1 uncultured Pirellulales bacterium
CATCTGACCGTCTGGGCGGTGCCGGTGCAGATTCAGCACGTCTTGATGAATCTGATCCTCAACGCCCGGCATGCGATGCTGCCCCGCGGCGGTGTTCTGACAATCCGGGCCGCCGAGGAACCCGATGTCGTTCGCATCGAGGTTACCGACACCGGCAGCGGTATTGAGCCAGCGGACATGGAAAGCATCTTCACGTCCTTTTTCACGACCAAGAAGCACAAGAGTTCCTCGTCAGAGCAGTCGGGCTGTGGACTGGGCCTGGCGCTGTGCAGGCAGGTAATACAGGCCCACGATGGCTGCATTTCAGTGGAATCTCAACCGGGTCAAGGAAGCACCTTTAGAATTACACTGCCCAAACCACAGTTGGATGGTGGTTGACCGTGGAACAGGTCTACCAAAATATCGGCCACATTGTTCTGATGGCATCGCTGCTGGCCGGTTCGGCTTTCTTTTCAGGCTCTGAAACAGCCTTTTTCAGTCTGTCACGGCGACAGATACGGCTGTTTCGCAAATCCGAGCACAAGCTCCATAAGCTGGTAGGAAGGATGCTTGCCAAGCCAAACCAACTGCTCAGTTGCCTGCTGCTCGGAAACATGCTGGTCAACGTTCTGTTTTATGCGGTGGCCAGTGTTCTGGCGATCGGGATAAGCCGAGAGGTGGGAGGGACCATGGCCGCCGTCACGGCCTTTGTCAGCTTCGTCTTACTGGTGCTTATCGGGGAGATATTGCCGAAATCTGTTGCCTACACTAACTCCAAGTCCATCAGCGTCTTGGTCTCCGTGCCGGTGTTTCTCTGCCTGCAGGTTTCCAGACCCGTTCTGTTTGTTTTTCGCCTCCTGATAGTGGAGCCCAGCCTGCGCCTTATTCTGGGGCATCGCCAGCACCCCAAGCCGATAACCTCTGCTGAGTTCAGGTTGCTTATTGAGCAGATACGCCGGCGTGGCCTGCTGACCGCCGCTGAGAATAAGCTCCTGATAGAGATTATCGAACTGGGTCTTCTCAGAGTACGACACGTCATGCAGCCGCGGGTGGACATGGTGACCTGTGCGGTAACGGATTCCGCCCAATACGTTCGCGAGCTGATGCAAAGAAGCCAACTGACGAAGCTGCCGGCGTACAGGGAACAGATAGACAATATCACCGGCTTGGTCCGTCTTAGATCGCTGATGCTTAAGCCGGGCGCGTCTCTGGCCGAGGTTGTTGAGCCGGTACATTTTGTGCCCGAACAAAAGACGGTCGAGTCTTTGCTCGAATTTTTCCGCAAGACTAAGACCGACACGGCCGTGGTGGTGGATGAATACGGCGGAATTGCGGGGCTGGTCCGTTTGGAGGATATTGCCGAGGAGTTGCTCGGCCCCATTGAAATTGCTGAGGGAATCGACCCTATCCAGAAGATTGGTCCCTTTGAATTCCGGCTGGCGGGAAGTCTGGCCATTCATGACTGGGCCGACGCTCTGGGCGTCGACCCTGCCGAGACCCGCTTAGCCACGCTCGGCGGCTTGGTGACGGCGCTGCTGGGCAGAATACCCAAGAGCGGCGATGTCGCACGGCTGAACAACCTGAAGTTCACTGTGGAACGCGTGAACAAGCACAGGATTGAGACGGTGATACTGAGTCTTGAGCCCATCGGGGTGGAAGGGAAATGACAGCAGAATGGTTTTGGCGATATCCGTAGCGTTTTTGCTGGTTGTATTCAGTGGGCTGTTTAGCGGAGCCGAGACGGGGCTCTACCAACTGAGCCGCTTTCGCTTGCGGTTGGGCGTGGAGAACAAGCAACTGTTGTTTGTCCTGTTGGGCAAGGTCATGCGCGATAGTGCCGGCCTTTTGCTGTCCGTGCTTATTGGCAATAATCTGGTCAATTATTTTAGTACAACCATCATCACCTACCTATATCTGCAACATGTGGGGTCTGAGTATGGTGCTGAGTTTCTTGGAGCCGCTACCATTGCGCCGATATTGTTTGTTTTCGGAGAGTTGATCCCCAAGAACATCTTCTTCTACCGTGCCGATTCACTCGTGCCGTGTCTTGCACCGGTTTTGTTCATCAGTCATAAACTATTCACGTGGTGCGGCGCGGTGCCCCTGCTCAAGGCGGTTTCAATCCTTTTTGCTCGGTTGACCGGATCGCACGTCCCGGGTAAGACCGTCATTGCCGCCGCGCAGCGCTCCCATATCCGCTCCATCTTCCAAGACACGCAAGAAGAAGGATTCCTGAGCTCACTGCAGTTCAACATTATCAATCGTCTGGTCACTATCTCGCACATCCGCGTCAGGTCTGTCATGACGCCGATCAATCGCGTGCAAATGGTGGAGCTGACCGCCGATAAGGCTGCTCTTCTGGTCAAGCTGAAAGAGGGTGGATTCACTCGCTTGCCGGTCTATGAGCACAGCCCTGCGAATGTCGTCGGGTTCATAGATATCTATGAGGTATTAAGCTCGCCGGATTCCTTCAGCGACTTGCGGGGTTTTGTCAAACCGATAGGCAAGCTTGGGGCAAATACCGCTGTGATTGACGCTATCAATATGATGCGAGACGAGCGTCAGAAAATCATCTTAGTTGTCAGGCAAAGCCCCACCGGACGAGAAAGGCCCATCGGCATCGTAACCATGAAAGACCTGGTAGAGGAGCTTCTCGGTGAGCTGGCTCAATGGTAAGACAAGATGGTTTTAGAAGATAGGATAAAGCAGCGATACAGCGGCCAGAAGGGAAAGGCGTACCACCAGAGCAAGCGTTTCATCCCTGATTCGGCCTACCGGTGGCTCGCCAGGCTTCGTGCAGAGAAAATCGGCCCTTATGTGAGTGAGAGCGACACCGTATTCGAATACGGTGTCGGGTCAGGATGGAACCTTGCCGAGGTAAAATGCAAAAGACGCCTGGGTTACGATCTATCAGAGCATTTGGAGCCCATCGTCCAAAGTCATGGTATAGAGTTTGTCAAAGAGATGACAAGCGTCCAGGACGCGTCGATAGATGTAGTTGTCTGCCACCATGTGCTCGAACACAGCGGTAATCCGCCGGAAGTCCTGGAACAAATAAGGCGCGTCCTGCGTCACGATGGCAGGTTGCTGCTGTTTGTGCCGTACGAGAGAGAGGCCCGCTACCGCCGTTACGACCCGCAGGAGCCCAACCACCATCTCTACTCGTGGAATGTTCAGACACTGGGCAATCTGGTGGAAGATATGGGCTTCAGCGTAGTGGAGGCCAAGGTGGGAAGATTTGGCTATGACCGCTTCGCAGCAGTCTGGGCCTGCAAGTTGGGCCTGGGCGAGCCCGGCTACAGATTTATACGAGGGCTGACCCACGTGCTAAAACCAGCTTTTGAGGTCCGAATTATTGCCAAGAA
>CAZPJZ010000204.1:3444-5084 GCA_964586995.1 uncultured Pirellulales bacterium
TGAATGTGTGCTCCGGCCCGGTCTTTAGACCGGTCAGCGGTCAGTCGTTACGAACTGGCTGTCAATAATGGCTTTGGCTATGTCGTTGACAACATGGCGGGCCAAGTGACCGGTGCTATTGGCCAGAATCGAAAATATGTAATCGCCGCGGTCTGTACTGCATAGGCCGGAAAGTGACCTGACGCCGCTAATATACCCTGTCTTGCCGAACACCTTGCCCCTGTATTCTTGCTCTTTGAAATATTCGGAAATCGTCCCGTCCATCCCCCCTACCGCCAGTGACTGTCTGTACAGCTCCCAGTTCTCGCTCTTGTACATATCATACAAGACCTTGGCAACCGCATTGGCGCTGAGCCTATTTTGCGTGCTGAGTCCGCTGCCATCGTCGATGTAGAACTCTTCTTCCGGGACACCTAACGATAGCAGGTACTGTGAGAGTATCTCCTGCCCTTTTGCCCAGCTACCCCCCTTCCTATCCGGGTTGCTGTTGGCCGCGATCATCTTGAGCAGGGCTTCGGCCACCAGGCCGAGGCTGTCTTTGTTGCATCGGTTCAGACAATCAGTGATCGGTGTCCGGTATTCCGTCAGTGGCGTGACATTCGATTGGTCGGCAACGGCTTTTTCTATAATCTGGCCGCCGACGTTTATCCCCGCTTTGGCTAAACGCTCGGCTGCCAAAAATCCGAAAAACGTAGCCGGCCTCTCGATGGCCACGGAGAACGGCCCCACCTTGTCCCTGCACTTGCCGAATATGACGATCCGGTTGGGTTGTGATGTACGGTAAGAGCCGATCGCCTGCTCGCCTGCCGATATAGCCACGACCTCATTGATCAGCTCGATATATCGGGTTTGGGGCTCCACAGTCACGATGACGCCGCCGCCGCTGTTCTGGGCAGTAATCTGGATGCAATTGTCGTTGTAGTTCAGGCCGCTCACCTCACAGGCGTACCATCGGTTCAATTCTTCCTCCGGCCAGCTCGGGTGGACGCGCTGGTCATCGAATACGCCGCTGTCAATAACAATATCATTGATAGCCGCCCTGCCGTTTCGTTTCAGAGCCGCTATTATGTCTTCAAACATCCAGCCGGGCTCTCGGCCATACCTTTTGTCATTGGCTAAATCGCCTAACAAAGGGTCGCCGCTGCCTAAAATGACCAGCGTATCGCCGCGCAAACCGACCCTTGTTTTGTGCTGGTAATCCGGGCCCAGATACTTCAGGGCCGCCGCGCTTACAATGATTTTCATGTTCGAAGCCGGCACCAGTGCCCGGCTGGCTTCGTGCTCATAGACAATCGCGCCGGAACCCGCCTCTATGATTTGAATGGAAAACTGGACCTTCTTCTGTGACTGGACGACCGCATCAACCCGCCCTGCCAAATCCGCCCTTACCGCCGCAGCTTCGCTCCTGCAAAGCAAACCGGCGGGAGCAAGGCAGATGCAAAAAGCAGCTACAATCAACAGCTTCTTTGATTCAGGCCTCATACGGCCCGCATTATTTGATAATAGAGTCGAAAGGTCAATGGTTTTTCTTCGGCCTGGCACAAGGTAGCGCGTGCATGTCACGATTGTTGGTAAAAATTGCATGCGAAAACACATGTCATTTCGACCGGAGGCCCACTATGAGTGGGCCGAAATAAGCT
>CAZPJZ010000205.1:0-5079 GCA_964586995.1 uncultured Pirellulales bacterium
TAGCTGGCCATGCTTTCACAGGCGTGATGTCGGGCGGTCAGCAGCACACGATACTTGGCCTTGCCGTCAAGCCTGCCGACGTGGATGCGCTCAACCGGCCGGCCCTTTCGAGTCTTACAGAGCTCGTGCACGGCAAGGTTCGCACTCTTCTCGTGCCGGGCAAGGAATCGTTGCAGATCAGCATCCTGATAAGGTACAGCAAAACAAAACCGGACATCATCAGCGTGCTCAGAGAATTCGTAAGCGAATGAGTTGTCCTTGACCGCCTCCGATCCGAGCCATGACCACTGACAGCCGCCGTCGGTGCTGATTGCCGGGCCGCGCACGCCAATTGGATTCTGGCCGGTGAACTGGAAGGTGACCTTATGTCCCGCTGCGCAGCGAACCCTGAAGTTCCAGTAGAACCACCAGCCGTTCGTGTCCCGCAGGTCCGGGCGAAGAAACACCGTGTCAGCCTCGATCCGCTCGAGCACGATATTGCCGCCTGGATAATTGGCGTCGATATTTATTTTGCTGCCGGCGCCGAGTTCAGAGCTTTGGGCCTGCCCGCAACCGCTTCCAACGGCAGCGAGCAGCGCTGTCAAGACGAGCCAGGTTTTTACCGCCGAGTGCGCAGAGATCGCTGAGATTTCCGATTTTGATTTTTCCTCTGGGGTCTCAGCGTTCTCTGCGGTTGCTCCAGCCCAAGGCTCTGCCCCGGTCGCTGCGTGCAGATTCTTCGCGTTCGGCTGCGCCTGCGGTCGGAATGATAATCTCCAGAGCTGCAACTGGGTACGCGCCTTCATGACAATTCCTTCCACCAGGTTCCAAAGTGCGCCGCGAAAATTCGCCTGGGAAAACGAGACTACGCAATATATGGGGATTGGTGCCTGATGTCAACGGAATGCTAATTTCTCTCTGGAGCAACGGCCGGTGCTTTTCGCGCCAGCCCGCCGTGCGCGTGGCGGGCCAGTCCCTGGCAGCTTTCGCAATCGCAAGCTCCCACCAGCCTCAGATGAGAGGTCCCGGCGAGCATCTTGGTCTCGATCAGCTTCGCCCCCTTGGCCTGCATCTTGCGAAGGGCCATCTTGGCCTCTTTATTATTATGCGAACCCACCGCGTCGACCACTACGGTCACGTTCTTGCCCCGCTGCAGCAAGCCTAACGCGGCCGCCTTGACCGCCCCCTCGGCGCTGGCGCCGATCAAGATGAACTCAGCGGCCTTTACCTCGCTAAGCAGCCTGTCGATCCGGGGCTCGTCAAACGGGTCAACGCAGCGTTTGTGCAGGATAATCTGCTGATACTGCTTCAGCATGTCCCTCGGCAGATCCGTGTTGCCGTCCGCGGCAAAGCTTACTCGATTGGCCAGCACGGTGTAGCGTACCTTTTTCTGCCCGTCGGTGCCATCAAGGCAATATTTGACGGGCCCGTCGTCATTGTTGTTATTGTTGGGGTAAACCTCGCATGTTGAGATAACCGGGACATCCTTGATTCGTGCCCAGGCGATCATTCTTCGGATATGCGCCAAGACCCTGCGGTGGTTCCTGATGCAAGCTTTGCCGGAGGCCAGCAGGAAATCATTCTGCGTATTGATGTCCACCAACACCTGCCTCCGCCGGTTTTTCATCAACTGAAAAATCATGTCACAGATTTCCTTTCCGGTCCTCTGCGATGGCGTCCTATAAAGACATACGCCAAGTCAACAATCAAGTTCACAGGCTCTTATCGAACGCTCTTTGGCCGCACTTTAAAGCCCACAAAGGCAAAAAATCGTCATTGGCCTTTGCTTACCCGGCTGTTTCTTCATAGAATGGGCCGAGTAACTTTGGTAATCTTCTCCGATTTGCGCCTTTTGCCTGTATTAAAAAGATGGCCCGAGTTTTGAAGGAATATGCTTGCGTTGCATTGAAGCTGGAAGATTTGCACGGCAGGATTGACTTTGTTCAGGTTTTCGGACGTGCCGGCCCGGTGCACGTGGAGATCGGCACGGGCAAGGCGACTTTCCTGCTGAACGAGGCTAAGGCCCAGCCGGGCGTCAATTTTCTGGGCATCGAACGGGCAAATAAATTCTATCGTCACGCTGTGGACCGGATTGGCCGATGGGGCCTGACAAATGTGCGAATAGTCCGCACCGATGCTGCCGCTTTCTTAGCTGATTTTGTCCCGGACGCCTCCGTAGACTGCTTCCACATTTATTTCCCCGACCCCTGGCCGAAACGGCGTCACCACAAAAGACGCTTTCTAAACGAGGCAAATCTCAATCAACTATTGCGTTGCCTGAAGTCCGGCGGGCAGTTAAGAATCGCGAGCGACCACGCGGATTACTTTGAGCAGATTCACCAGCTCACCGACGCTCGGCGCAGCCAGCTCCAGGAGATTGAATTCTTGCCCGCCGCCGGCGCAGAAAAGGGCGAACTAACCGGCACAAATTACGAACGAAAATATATTAAAGACCAAAGGCAAATCTACACTCTTGCTCTCAGAAAGAGATGACATCTGCGACCGGCCAGCACTGGTCGTTTGGGCAGACGTTCTTGCTAAACTGAGACAAGCACGAAGCTCATAATGAATCTTTTGACGGTCATTCTGCGCACCTCATTTCTTTGGGCCTGTTCGCAGTTTCAAATCGATGCCTTCTTTCGAGGCGAAGCCCTGAATTGCAGCGCGGAGGGTTTTGGCTTTTGCCTTTACATCGGTGTAAGGAACGTTATCCGCGGCGATTGCCTTTTGCGCTTGCTTGACAGACTTGTCTATCAACGGCATCGGCATCAGCGCGGTTGCAACGCGGTTAAAACTGCACGACCTCCCTTCATTGTAGCCGGCCAGCAGATTCTCCAGAGTCCGGCGTCTTTTGCACTGCTCTCGCAGCCATTTGGTCAGTCCGACTTGCTTGATGCGCTCGATGTTCGGCAGGCAGACCCGGTGACTTATGAAGCTGTCCCCGTCGAAGAACTTATCGTATTTTTCGCACGGAAAGTCGCTGCACGCCGCGCAGGTCTCCAAGCCGTTTTTCTTTACGCAGCAGTTGTAGAGCTTACAGGAAATCTGCAAAGAAAGTATCTTACATCCGGGACATTTGCTCGCCGCCGTTGACTGATGTCGGGGACACAGGCCGCAATACAAACCGCAGCAACCGGCAAGATTCTTTTCTTTCGTTAAGCGGCAATCACCACCAGAAGTTCTATCAGCGTAAAGCCTCCGCGCTTATACATGCTAAGCGCCTCCAAGCTGCTTCAGCACCGCTCGTGTTACTCGCTGCACATAGTCGTCCGGGTCTTTTTCGTGCGCCTTGATTTGTTCTAAAGCAGGCCGAGCCTTTTGGCCAATTCTATTGAGCGCAATGACTGCACAGAGACGAGCCTTATCCGTCTTGCAGCTCAGTGCCTCTGCCAATACAGGTAAGGCCTCTTCTTCCTGACCCCAGTCACACAGTGCATGTGCCGCAGCGATACGAACAACCGGCGCGGGGTCCTTGAGCATTTCTTGTAGCGCAGCTTCTGCCTGGTTTTTACGTTGCCCATCCTTGCAATTGTAGTGCAAGCCGATCACTGCCCAGTAGCGGACCGAGGCGTATTCATCTTTCAGGAAAGACAGATATTGAGGCAATGCCTTTTTACCGGCCAGGTCTAACGCCTTGACTTTGCGCAGCCGCGACAGCAAATCGTTCTTGTTTACCACGTCGGTCCAGTGTGGGGTCTCTTCGGTGGATTCATCCTGACCCTTGACATCCTCAATTAGACGGTCTTGGGCACGTGTCAGCGCTACCTCGTTGCTATCCCTGAAGCCGATACGGCAGGCCCTGGCAAATAACGTCTGACCAGCTTGAACCAGTACTGGTCTTCTGTACAGTTTCCAGCCGCCTCCCTCGCCTATTCGGTAAGCTATAGATGCGCCCTTTGTAGCACAGGTTATGGCGACCGATGTGCCCCTTTGGCCTGCGTGGAAGTCTGTCCCAAATTTCGGGGTAGCAGTTTTCTGCCATCTGCCGCCGGGCCGTTTCATTTCGTCAAACTCCGGCTCAGGAATCAGCCCGACGTCGCCGGTTTCCTTCATCCACCGGGCATGCACCTTGCGCATGCGCTGTAACACATCTTTGTATTTGGGGTCATCGGCAAGATTGTTGACCTCGTGCGGGTCGGCCAGCGTATCATACAATTCCTCAACGGGCTTGGTCGGCTCAAAGTACTGTCTCTGCGGCCCTTCAAGTTTGCCTTCAGCATTTAGGCGGCGCATCTCCTGCATTATGGGCATACGGTTCATATACTCGATGTCCTGGGCACGGCTATGGTGGGGCATATAGTTGCGAATATATTTATAGCGCTTGTCGCGCACCGCCCGAATAAGATCGTAGGCTTCATCCATGCGGTCGCGAGCGGCATAGACGTAGTCACGTGGCTTGGCTTTCTGGTTGCCTAAGAATGCCCGACCCTGGATATGTTTAGGAATCTTGACGCCGGCCAGTGACAGCATCGTGGGAGCGAAATCAATGAACGCGATCAGGTCATCATTCACCGTGCCGGGGGCCCCTGCCTCCGCAGGGGCAAGCTTGTCCCCGCGAAAGCGGGGAGCATCGGGGTCGCCGGGCCTGGCGTATTTTCGCCACTTCTGGGGCACACGAATAATCAGCGGCGCCCGAATGCCCGAGTCGTAAATCCAGCGTTTCGCCCGCGGTAGACCCCGGCCGTGGTCGCCCCAGAACCAGACGATGGTATCCTCAGCCAGGCCGTCTTCTTCAAGCTGCTTGAGGATTTGCCCCGCCTGCTCATCCATTTTGGTCACATTGTCATAGTACCTTGCCAGGTTCTCGCGGACGACAGGCGTATCCGGGTAGTACGGCGGGACAACCGCCTTAGCCGGGTCGTGAATCAACTTCTCGCCCTTCTTTGGCCAGTTCTGACTTTCGTGGGATACGGTCAGATTCATGACGGCGAAGAACGGCTGGTCTTTTGCCCTACCTCGCCAATGCGCTTTGTTGCTGCACTCGTCCCAGGCAGTCAAGGGCGGGTCGAACTGGTAATCGGTCTTGGAATTATTGGTGCAATAATAACCTGCGGCCCGAAGATACTGCGGGAAGCACTGCACCTCTGCCGGCGGCACGCC
>CAZPJZ010000206.1:0-5077 GCA_964586995.1 uncultured Pirellulales bacterium
AAGATGACTGGAAAGCTCATTGGTAGTGTAGCAGCCGCGTTTTACCAGCGCCATATAAATCAGGAGCTGGTCGGCCAAAAAATGGTCAACCGCTGCACCACTGGCTAAGAAACTCCCGGCCTGGGCAACGACCTCACCGACTACCTTCTCAGATGGTTTGCCTTTCATTCCAAAGGCAGTGAAGACCGTTGTTTGGCTGCCGGAGCAAAGCCGAATCATCACGCAATTGCCTGCTCCGACAGAGTCGGTGACCTCGACATGCTCAATATCCTGCAAGTCCAGTCCACTTGCCGATAGCAGCTTCCTCTGCCGCTGCGCGATATGGGCGGGGAGTTTAGCTGTATATATTCGGGCATAGATTTGCGGCTGCTCAGCCGGCCTGCAGAAGTGAATTTCCTGGCCCGCATTCTTCTGCCACGGCTGAACACCAATTGTCATTTTTCCGCCGCCCGCTGGAAAAAAGCCGGGCTTTATTAATCTGCAATCGGCCCGGAAACCGGCGGCGGCAATAGCCGGCAAAAAAGTCTCCGCAAAAAAATCAAAGGGCGGCGCCATCGGATTATAAGTGCCTCCGATGACCGTGACTGTGGACTGTTGCTTGGCCAAAAATAGAGCGGGCAAGACGGCTTGAATCACCAGTGACGTGGAGCCAGCCGAGCCAATATCGAAGTAAAAATCGCCGCCCCGCACCGGCCCGGGCTGAAAATCCAAGACCTTTGACGCCAATGTTGCTCCCCGGCACTTCGCGTCACAGACCTGGCGGGCAGCTTCAACACAGACAAGGTGCTGTTTAGCCAGGCCCGGATTGCGGCGAGCAGCGCGGATGTTCTCGATGTGCAGAGCTTTGCCGGTTATGCAGGCCAGCGCCAGGCTCGTGCGCAGTATCTGGCCGCCCCCTTCGCCTGTCCTGCCATCAATGAAAACAGTTTCCATATTTCGGACACTGATTTACGCGGATTCACACTGTTTTGTAATTGCAGATTTTTTTCCACTGTTAATCAGTGTTTATCCGTGTCGAACAAACCATATTTGTTACCCGCGGCGCCGGCAACATCCGCGGTAACGTCACCGATTACAAGGCAGCGAATCTGGCCGACATCCAACGGCGGGGCTTTAACTACTATGATTTTGCCATCCTTCTGCACATCGGTTATGACGCCAATGGCTATGTCGCCGCCTTTTTGATCCCTCAGGCCAACTAAGTGCGACACCATACTCTGCCGGCTTAAACGTCGAGTAGTCTGAACCGCCACTTCTGTTATGTTTATATTGTAGCAACGAGAATCGCGGAAGTATCTGTCGAATTGGCTCTGCCGATAGCAGCGCCTCTCTTGCGGAGATTTTACCGGTATACCCAAGGGACAGCGAATCAGTTCAAGCCCGCAACAAAAAGTTCTCAGGCCGCCAAGGATGTCACTTAGTTCGTCGCTGCGCTGCACGGCCAGGATCAACGCCGGCTGTAATACCTGGTGTACGGTCCACCACAAGGCCGATGCCGCCGGGCCGCGTATAAAACCAGGCGTATCAATTATGATTAGCTTTGTGCTATGGGACAACGCCGCAGCGCCCTGAGCGATCCCGGCGGTGAGCTGCAGCAGATGACCAACCGGCGTCACGTCCCCGACGAAAGCGATGCCTGCCGCGGCAAGCTGCGACAGTTCGACTTGCGGGCTGTCGATAACAGCCCAGCCGACCGTCGTGGGCGGCCCGATATGCGACTGGCCTACATCAGCGTCAATAATTCCGATGGGCTGCCGGACCGCCAACCGTTTTGCCAGAGCAAATGCCAGCGTAGTTTTGCCCGTATCGACCGCTCCGAGAATCAAACAGACGCCTCTGCCTTCGACAAATAGCAGCCCTCCGTCAAGAAGCTGCTGTGCGATCTTGTCAGCCCAATCGCGTGACATCAAAGCCGATGACCCTCAGTTATCGCCGGCAATAGCCGACCGGCACCATGTAAAGAGGCTCGAGGTTCTTCGGCAATCCTAAAACTTTGCTGACCGCCGTGTCATCAAAAGCCCCTACCGCAACAGAGCCAAGTCCTAAAGCCTCCGCCTGCAAATGAACGTTTTGCGCAGCATGGCCGGCTTCCATATAGACGTACCGAATACCCCGCTGGCCGTAGTGGCCCGTCGTCCTGGCAAATTCTGCCGCAAAGACCAGTGTCACCGGGGCAGCGGCGATGAATTCCTGTCCCCACGCCGCCGACGCAAGCGCGGAACGCAGATCCTTGTCCATCAACTTCTCCAGCGCATGCTTGGCGAGCAAATAGTGATAGAAAGCCTGCTCGGTCACGATAAAAAGCTCCAGTGGATAAGTCGCTCCCGCCGAGGGCACGGTGCGACGCCCACTGCGGGCTGCTTGCCCCTGCGCCGCCCAGGCCAACTGGCCGATCTGCTCCAGCGTAAGTGACTTCGATGAAAACTCCCGCTGCGACCGCCGAGTAGCGATAGTTTGCTCAAGCAGCATGGAGCCCTTAAGGTCTGGCTTGGGAAGAGTCACTACTGTATCCATTTTTTGACCACCCGTTTGTGACAGACTCTGGCGCTGTGCGAATATTCAGTTCTCCATTATAGCTGTCGGATAGAGAATTTCCATTTTCAAGCCCCTGCTGTCGAATTCCGGATTCTCAGGAAGAGTTTTGGCCCTTCCAATAACCGCTTGGCTGGCTGTCCATGCGGCGGCAGCCGCATCCAGAATATCATCCAGCGCCACTTTCTTCGGCTGCCGGGCTCGGGCCACAAAATGCCGCACGTCCGAAAAAATGTGAGATAACAGTACCATGCGCTCATTTCGACCAGCAACGCTTTTCTTACTGTATCATGATGAAGAAGCTCTGCTTGCTCAACTTCTTGCCGGAATACTCGAAGCTAATCCGGCTGGCTTGCCCGTAGTCTGTCGCCGACAGACAGGGCCTGATGGGCGGCGGAAAAATGCTGCTTGCCCGGCCTCTGCCCAGGATCCTCCGCGCAGCGACATCACACTGCCGAGGCTTGACTCCATCGAGGTCTAAACCACACCCATGATCAGCTTGGCTTTGCTTCACTGCTGACTAAGAAACGACAGGAGTCGCAAGATTTCCGCTATGACCTCATCACGATTCTGACGGGTCAAATGAAACAACTTGACGCCAGAGGTTTGCTTGACTTCGGAAATAAGCCCGCCACCCTTCTGTGCCACGGTAGCTAACACCGACTTGTCAGACGATAACAGCCGGCGCATCGCAGCGACAAACTTCTCGCAAAGACATTCCATCTTGCCAATCTCGTCAATTACAAATAATTGCGCATTACTCTGCTCAAAATCCAAAACCGGCACGACGGACTTCTCAAAGCCAGCCACATCCACGCCGTACTTGCCGACTTTGGCGCGGCTTTTGACGTCAACATGTGCCAATATTCCGGTTGCGCCATCCAGGCGCGTCCAGCTAAAGCCCTTGCGTAAACCCGCTTCGCGGATTTCCTGCGTATAAAAGCCCACCACCTTCTTGCAGCTCAGACTCTCCAAAATTCGCATAACAGCGGTTGTTTTGCCGCAGCCCGGCAGACCGGTGTTTGTCATGTCGAGCGCAGCGCAGCGCAGTCGAGACATCTGCGCCCGGACGCTGACGGCCTTACACTTGGAGCCAGACCCCTCGACTGCGCTCGGGGCGGAGCTTCGACAACGCGAGTGCCTCCTTTGCCACAGAGAGGATAGAGAATACAAGGGATATATTCTACGATTTTTTTCTCTCAGTGCGCCTCTATGTGCTCCGTGGCTTAGTCTATCCCTGATTTATCCGTGCCATTTCGCTGGTTACGGTCTTTTGGCTTTGACCCAGCCTTTGATTTTGGCTGGTGAGAATGTGTTGAGGACATCGGCTTTTGTGGCCCAGCCGCGGGCGGCGGTGGCCACACCGAAGCCCATCAGGCCCAGGCCGCCAACACTATGAGCGTCGGTTCCGATGGCCAGCTTAACGCCCGCTTCGATGGCCATTCTGCAATGCACGTCCTTCAGGTCCAGCCGCTGCGGGTGGGCATTGACCTCCAGAGCGGTGTGCGCCTGGGCGGCGTGCTTGATCACAGCAGCGACGTCGATATCCATCGGCTCGCGCTGGCCAATCAGCCTGGCGGTTGGATGTGCAATGCAGTTGACATACGGATTATCCATAGCTTTGAGCACACGAGCGGTCACTTTTTCGCGTGCGCTGCCCATGCCGGAATGGATCGAAGCGATCACAAAATCCAATTCAGCCAGCAGCTTATTGTCGAAATCCAGCGAGCTATCAGCCAGGATGTCCACCTCGGTTCCAGCCAGGATGGTTATACCCTTCAACTTCTCGTTGAGCTTGTGGATTTGCTTTATCTGCTCTGCCAGTTGCTTGGCCGACAGGCCGTTGGCAATCGCCGACGACTTGGAGTGGTCGGTGATACAGATGAATTTGTAGCCCAGGCTCTTTGCCGCCTCGGCCATTTCAGCAATGCTTGCCCTGCCATCGGATGCCACAGTGTGAACGTGGAAATCGCCCTTGATATCGCCAACCTCGATCAACTCAGGCAGAGAATGCGACTTTGCGGCTTCGACTTCGCCGCGGTCCTCGCGCAGAAGCGGGCTGATATAATCCAGCCCGAGCTTGGCGTAGATTTCTTCTTCGACTGGCCCGGCAATCATTTTATCGGCCTGGAACAATCCGTATTCGTTCAGTTTCCACTTGGCCTTGACGGCGATCTCTCTCAGGCGCACGTTGTGCTGCTTTGAGCCCGTAAAGTATTGCGCCGCTGCGCCGAAGCTCTCGGGCGGGACCACGCGGACATCGACGTGGACCGGCGTCGTTTCTGTCTGGATTATTGCCGAGCCTTTTGTCGGGCCTGAAGCAAGAACCTCCTGGATAAAGCCGGCGCCGGTAAATGCTTCGACAATTTGCTCGCCCTTCTCGGCGGCGACCAGGATATCAACGTCACCGATAGTCTCGGCTCGGCGCCGCAGTGAGCCTGCGGGCTGGATTTTTTCGACGCCGGATTTGTCCTGTAAGAATCCACAGACCACATCGGCTGCCTCCATCGCCTGGTCGAGACGGATTCGGCCCGTTGATTTCTCC
>CAZPJZ010000207.1:0-5074 GCA_964586995.1 uncultured Pirellulales bacterium
TCCCCGTGATGAAAGAAAACCGGCAATTCCATTGCCTGCGCGGATTCATAGAATCGCATCGCTCTGCTGTGAGCCGGATGAAAACCACAGGTGCAACAGTACAAGACTGCCCCCTTGAGGCCCAGCTTTTCAGCCAGAGGCGTCAAATTTTTTGCGCTGATTTTGTCCTTTGTCGGCTCGACCACGGCAAAGCCGACCATCTTGTGCTTGTGCTTATTGACGTAGTCCGACAACCTCTTATTGACCTCTTCACTGGGACCATTTGAGGTCGCCAGCACGATGCAGGCATCCACAGGCTCTGCTGCTTGAAGATGCTCGGATATCTCGACATCGTCCGCAGCAAAACTTATGTGGGTGTGACAATCGACTATCATAATTTGGCCCTTAAATACTTGTAGCCGCTATCAATAGCGGCTCACGCATTAAATAGTTATGATAGCTGCGCCCCTTGCCGGCGTCAAGAAGAAATATTTCAGTCCTACATGCTAAGTTATCGGCATAACACCTCAGAAATCTTGCCCCTAATATCCTGCGAGATGGCCCAGACGAAGAAAACCACCGAGGGCGCAGATGGAATGGACGTTATTTGCCTGCGCCCTCGGCAGGTCCACAGGCTCTTCAGTTTCGCTTTCGCAAACAGAGGCGTTTGTGACCGCCCGGATGTTGATTGAAAAAAGCGCGAATTCTGAAATTTCTCCATGGCAAGCTCCCGTCCAGGCGGACTGCCAAAGTCCTATAACAGAAAATCAACAATAAATAAGCACAAAGCCTTTCTTGACGTTGCTCCGGAGCTACTGTAATATTTACGCTCCTGTCTGGGCCGTACCAAACAGGCGGAGAGTTTGTATGGATTGTCCTGTCTGCAAAAATGCGATGATTACGCTCGAGCTTGCCGAGGTCGAAATCGACCACTGCACGGACTGCGGCGGTATCTGGCTCGACGCCGGCGAGCTGGAAATCCTGCTGGGTGAGGCTCAAGCGGCCCGGCAGCTTCTCAATTCATTCAAAGTCCGCCCCGGCGCCGGCGAGAAACCCAGGAAGTGTCCTATCTGCGATAAAAAAATGCAGAAGATAATCGTCGGCGCTGCCGAACCGGCCCTTATTATCGACGAATGCCGGCGCGGTGACGGCTTATGGTTTGACAAGGGCGAACTAAAAGATATCCTGGATAGAGCCCAACTGGACAAAGACCACAAGATCCAAAAATTGCTGGCTGATATGTTCGGCCAGGATGAGTGATGAGTGGGAGTAGAACTAAGGACCTTAGGGTGAAAGGACTCGTTCGCCTAACGTGGTTCTTGCTTGTTGTCGGTGTGTTGCCGGTGATGTTGGCGGCTCGCCAACCGGCGGCTGCCGAGCCGCAGCAGCACAGCGTATTTGTTAGCGGTGCGGATGGCTACCACACCTACCGGATTCCCTCGCTGCTGGTGACTAAAAAAGGAACACTGCTGGCCTTTTGCGAGGGACGCAAGAACAGCCGTAGTGACTCCGGCGACATCGACCTGCTATGCAAACGCTCCGAGGATGGCGGCAGAACCTGGAGCAGCCAGCAAGTTGTCTGGGACGATAAAGAGAATACCTGCGGCAATCCTTGTCCCGTCGTTGACCAGCAGAGCGGCGCCATCTGGCTGCTTATGACCTGGAACCGCGGCGATGACACTGAGGCTCAAATCAAAGCAAACACCGGCAAAGACACTCGCCGCGTTTGGGTTAGTCGAAGCGATGACGACGGCCTGACGTGGTCAAGCCCCGTCGAGGTAACCGACAGCGTCAAGCGGCCTGGCTGGTGCTGGTATGCCACCGGCCCGGGCGTGGGCATCCAGTTGCGAAAGGGTCCATGGAAAGGACGGCTGATTATTCCCTGCGATCACAGCGTCGCGGCAGGGCCCAATAACCCGACCGGCTACAACTCACACGTAATAATCAGTGACGACCACGGTGTGACTTGGAAGCTCGGTGGGGTCATCCAGCCCCAGGTCAACGAATGCCAGGTGGTCGAACTGGCCGACGGGACACTCATGATCAATATGCGCAACTACGACCGCTCGAAGACGACCCGTGCCATCGCCACAAGCACCGATGGCGGACTTACCTGGTCGAAAGTTACGCACGACCCGGTTTTGGTCGAGCCAATCTGCCAGGCCAGTTTTGTTCGATACAGTTGGCCAGGCCAGGACATCAAGAGCATACTGTTGTTTTCAAACCCTGCCAGCACCAGCAATCGCATTGAGATGACGGTTCGTCTTAGTTATGACGAGGGCAAAACTTGGCCGGTCTCAAAGGTGCTCTGTCCCGGTCCCTCAGCCTACTCCTGTCTGGCTGTTTTGCCCGACGGTAACATCGCCTGCCTCTACGAGACCGGTACGAAACACGCTTATGAGAAGATTGCCTTTGCCCGCTTCAGTCTTAATTGGCTGACTTTCAGCGTGGGAAACTCCCGTGGCTTCTGAAAGGACCTGAAGTATAGCACGTAAAACAAAGTGCCCTTATTGAAAGGAAGAACTATGAAGACTTGGATCATAATATGTCTGGTTGTGGCCGCTATTGCCATCGTCGCAGCCTTGGTTATGAAGAAGCGCTAATAACAAAGACGGTTGAGCACCGTCGATAAACAGGAGAGAACATGATAGCAGTGTTGATTATTGTTGCTGTTGTTCTCGGGCTGCTGGTTCTTTTCGTGATCAGCATGTACAACACGCTGGTCAGGCACCGCAACCAGGTGGACAATGCCTGGTCGCAGATCGACGTGCAGCTTAAGCGCCGGCACGACTTGATTCCCAACCTCGTTGAGACCGCCAAGGGCTACATGAAGCACGAGCGAGAAACGTTTGAGGCGATAACCAAGGCCCGAAGTCAGGCGATGGGCGCCAAGAGTGTTTCCGAAGCCTCAAAAGCGGAAGGCGTGCTGGGCGAGGCGCTCAGCAAATTCATGCTGGTCGTGGAAAATTACCCGGACCTGAAGGCCAACCAGAATTTCTTGGCCCTGCAGGAAGAGCTCAGCAGCACCGAGAACAGGATTGCGTTTGCCAGACAGAACTACAATGACCAGGTCTTGTTTTTCAACAACAAGATACAGATGTTCCCTTCCAACGTCATTGCTGGCATGTTCGGCTTCGGCAAGCGCGATTTCTTTGAGGTGCAGACGGCGGCGGAGCGGGAAGCACCAAAAGTAAGCTTCACATAATGCTTGTTGAACGCAAGGGGGCTGCCATCACCAGGCAACGGTCCGGCTGGCGTGAAATGTCGGGCCTTTGCCGCGGCTGGTATTGCGCTTGCGCCGGCGTCGCACGTTCGGAATCGTGTGTCCGTCCGTGACCGTTGCCAAAGATTGATTGTCTGAAACTAAGAACCAAGGATGTGGGAGCTAATTAGAGCCAATAAGCGAAACTCTATCTTGCTGATGGTGTTGATGGCGGTGCTGCTGCTGCTGTTGGGCTTTGTCATCGGCCTGGGCTTCTCCGGCGATCCGGCCGGCGGTTTCTTCGGTCTGATCATTGCCGCCGCAATCTGGCTGGTGCTTGCGATGGTGAGCCTGTCATCCGGCGACCAAATATTGCTGGCGGCAAGCAAGGCCAAACCCGTCACGCACGACGTCCACCCGCAGTTGTTCAATATCGTCGAGGAAATGAAGATCGCAGCGGGTCTGCCCGCAATGCCCAAGGTCTATATCATCAACGACCCCGCTCCTAACGCGTTTGCGACGGGCCGTAGCCCCGAATCTGCATCGGTAGCAGTGACCGCCGGGCTTCTGGGCCGCCTCAACCGCGACGAGCTTCAAGGCGTAGTCGCTCATGAAATAAGCCACATCCTGCACCGCGACATCCTTTACGTCACACTCGCCGGGATCATGCTCGGCAGCATCGTCCTGCTCTCACAAGTCTTTCTGCGGGGCATGTTTTACGGTTCCATGACGGGCTCTCGACGACGCTATTCCGGCGGGGGCGGAGGCGGCGGCGCCGCTCAGTTAATCATCCTGCTAATCGCCATCCTGGCTGCCATCCTGGCGCCTGTCATGGCGTACCTTTTGTATTTTGCTCTGTCGCAAAGAAGGGAATACCTGGCCGACGCCGGGGCCGCCAGACTGACCCGCTATCCCGAAGGCTTGGCCAGCGCATTGGAGAAGATCGCCACCGACCCCTCGCCCCAATTAGCCACTGCCAACAAGGTTACCGCTCCCATGTACATCGTCAATCCGTTCAAGAGAAAAGGGCAGTTGAGACTGTCTAACCTGACCAGCACTCATCCGCCCATTTCCGAGAGGATAAGGATCCTGCGCAGCCTGGGCCAAAGCGCATCCTTCAAAGACTATTCGGATGCCTATGCCAGCGTCACCCACCGCAAGACAATTGTGCCCTTATCTGCACAACGTAAAGAAGACATCGCGGTACGCAAACCCGGCGCCGAGATCCCGAAGGAGGAGCGCCTCGAAAAGCAGGTCCGGCAGGTCGGGGACCTTATGCGGAAGGTGAACGGCTTTCTGTTTTTGACTTGCGCGTGCGGCCTGAAGCTTAAAATCCCGCCCAATTATAAGCGCAACCTGGTTATTTGCCCGAAGTGCAAGACAGAGCACAGCCTGCCCAGAAAATAATTCTTGATCCTAATCCGGGCCAGCCCGAACCAAAAAGGCTCACGGCTAAAACCATCCGCGTTTGAGGTTGTCGCGTATTCTTTGGTAGATGAGTTGGGATCTTGCCTGATCTCCGAACAATCCCACTCGAACTGAAATCTTGGTGCCTCCGTGCTCCGTTGATTTGAGCGTTATCTTAGCCTCCTTGCCTTCGGCGTCACGTACAATAACAAGGCCGGAATCCAGGTCCTTGCGCTCTTTGATCATTTGCAGTTGGAGCTGCTTCATTGCCTTTCTCGTTGCTTCGTAAACAACGTCGATATTTTGCGTTTCGATTGCCTCCAGGTCCCCTTTGATGTACGCCACCGTGCCGACGCCGATCACCCCGGCACCAACAGCGGCAGCGACGCAGCCTGAGAGTGATGCCGCCGTGCCTGCCAGCGCTATTGTCAAAACAACCTGCCTTGTCCGCATCTGTGCAATCCTTTACAGTCTGAAAATTCCTTC
>CAZPJZ010000208.1:0-5068 GCA_964586995.1 uncultured Pirellulales bacterium
CCGTACCTACTGCCAAGAAGGGCAGAGTATAAATGATGGCGTTTGAACATAAGTAATAGATCTGCGAGCCCGGCTCTAAAACCTCCGGCAGGGTCTGCTGATGGAAGATTATCAGGCTGATTATCACCCCCGCTGCAGCAGGACTGGGCAGACCTATGAAACTCATGTGCGCGGACTCGTCCTCCTCGTTTTCCACGTTGAACCGTGCCAATCGAATGGCTGCACAGCTTATGTATGCCGCAGCAGCAAGCCAGATGAAGCGCGCAAGATACTTTCCCAAGCCAGGATTAAGCTCGGTAAAAGCCCCCAATTCGTGCTCCAGAAGTTTCAGCATTAGAAACGCCGGCGCCGCACCAAAGCTAATTGTATCGCAGAGGCTGTCCAACTGGCCGCCAAAGCTGGAGGTGCTCTGGCTCATTCGTGCCAGTCGGCCATCAAGCATATCGGCGATCATTGCCAGCAGAACCATGTAGCCGGCTAGGGCGAAATGGGAAAGCTGGGCGACCCCGGTCTTGGCACCTTTGCTGGCAAGAACAATGGCGGTAAAGCCGCATACGCCATTAAGGATCGTCACCAGCGACGGCAAAATTGTGATGTATTTGACCCGCTGTCTCCGCACCCGGCGCAACAGCCGGTTCTTGGCCGCTTCTGTCTTCAATCGGGGCATCGTTCGTACCTTACAAGCGGTGTCAGGCCCGCTTTGACTTTATCGCCTATTTTGACCAGGCACTTCATCTGGTATCGCGTATTGGGTATTGCGTGTTGCGTTACGCTCGACGGACCAGTGCAGACGTGAAGTTCCGTTCGCGAGCCGAACTTTATCATGCCGAATTTCTGGCCGGCGGCGAGCTGCTGGCCTTGACGGGCCTGGCAGACAATTCGCCGGGCAATTGCACCGCTGATTTGCCGAAGAATGAGCCTGTCCGTCGGACTGCTGGTTCTGACTAATGCCAGGTCGTTCGATTCATTAACGCGTCCGGAACGAGGATTCATTGCGTTTGTGTATTTGCCCCGCTTGTAGGTGACCTTTTCTACCCTTACGTTGCAGGGCGCGCGATTAACGTGGCTGTCCAGGATGCTCATGAAGATACCGATCCGTAGCGTGGGTGCATTGATGAAGCCGTTGTCTTCTGCCGTCTCGATGTCGGTTATCCTGCCGTCAGCCGGTGCAAGCAGGGTATTCTCATCCGCCTGGACGTGCCGCTCGGGGTCTCGAAAGAACCAGAGAACCGCAAACAACAAAGCTGCCAAAACCGCCTCGGCTAAGACAACAGACCAGCCGGGCAGAAACACCGCCCCTATCAGCCCCAGAATCGCCATCATCGCCACAACAGCCGTGGGGTATACAAGCACCTCCGGCAGACCGTACTTTGTTAGTGGAATTCTCACACTGCGTATGATAATCCACACTTGGCGGCTGGTCAATAAAAAAGCCGACCACATGGGTCGGCGTTTGAAGGAGGAAAATAGCTAAGGTGCACTTCTGTGTACATAGTTAGACGAGAAACTGTTCAAAAAGTTGCATCTTTTTCTGAAAAATGCTTAAGAATTCTGCAAAAGTGCCACTTTGACTGCACTCGGGCCCACATCAGGGAAGCTGCTGGCTGCGGGAAGGAACGTCTCTGCCCGAGAGAATCCACTCTTTGGCGGTGTCGAGGACGGCGTCACGACCGTTATGCAAGTCATCGATGGTTGGCGTCGAGAATATGTGTGGCGGGATGCCGTGGCCTTCGAAGACAACGCCGTTGGCCCTTAGGCCAAGCGCCCGCGAAATCGCAACGCTTGTGCCGTCAGGGAGGCGCACGGTCGTTGGGCCGCCGCCTGCACCGTTGGTTGGCGCGCCAACCAGGAGAACGTGACCCATCGCCTCGATGCCGGAGACGAAATGCTCGCACGCGCTCATGGCTCCTTCGTCGATCAGAACAGCCGAGCGGCCTTTGTACGTCCACGGGCCTCGCGGGCGGACCCAACCGATGCTTCTATCGTAGGTGTCGCTGCCCGCCTTCCGCCAGAAATCGATGCTGCTGACGACGGGCTTGTCGGTGAGGCGGCCGTTCACCAGATCCGCCAGTTGGTCGTTTCCGCCGCCGTTGCCGCGAACATCGATGATGATGCCCTTTGCGTCCTTGAACGCCTCAAGGGCCTTGTCGAATTCTCCTGTGATGTTATCTCCCATCCAGCCGGAGATTCGGATGTAGCCGGCCGAGCCGGTTAGCTGGCGCCAGGAGATGGTGGGTTCGTGCCAGAATTTCGGGTTGGATTCACGGCGTAAAGTGACACGCCGAATTTCACCGTCCGCCCCTTGGGCGGTTACGGTCACTGTGGTCCCAGGCGTGCCGCGCAGCAACTGCCCGCAGGCCTCGCGGACTCTTCCTCTCTCGGTTGAATTGCAGACACGTTTCATTTGTTCCATCAGACATTCTTCTGCCAGCCGCCCGTCCACGGACACAATTACGTCACCGGGCGAAAGGGTGGTGTCGGCGTGTGCCCGGACCACGGCCACCTTCCCCTCCACGCGATTGAGCACGACCGCAGGTGCTTCTAAACGGGGTTGGCCGGGATAGGAAATGATGCGGGTGTGCGTGTCGTTCAGGCTGGCCATCAGCTCAAGGAGAATTCCGTAGAATTCCTCATCGGTTTTTGCCTGACGAACCTGCCTTTCTGCCGGTTCGATCCATTCTCGCCCGTAAATCCCCTTATATTCCAGTGCCGGATAGATACTGTTCAAGTTGCTCCAGAGTGCTTCCAGGACTTCGAGCCGCTGCTCGGCGGTGAGTTCCGCTATCGCCGGCCCGGTCGTCTGGTCCTCGGATATAGGGGCGGTGGGGCGAGCGGATTCTATAATCCGGGCGCCTTCGTGAACGTGACCGTCATTGCCGTGGCCGGACACGTCTCGCGCCGTGCCGTCATCGAAGTTCCAGTAAGCCACCAGGCCCTTTTCCTTGCCGGTCAACGTAGTGTTCATGGCAGCCTGGATTTGTTCCTGTGAGCGCGCGACGTTCCAGAGGCGGATTTCGTCGAGGGCACCGTGGAAGTACTCCCCGAAGCTGAATTCTGGGTCGCCTTTGCCGATGAACAGATCGGACTGGTCGATAACCATTGGACCGAAGATGCGCTCGCTCTTGATCCTGCCTCCGTTCACCAGAACGGTGATGCCCCTTCCATCGTAAATTGCGGCCAGGTGATACCACTTGCCCGTGGTAAACTTACACGGCGCCCGCAGTACACCGATGCGGCTACCTGGGCTCATTTCTACCACAGGCTGGCCACGGACTATCCGAAATCGAAGTAAGAAATTCTCCGCGCCCGCTGAGACGTTCTTTCGGATAATGGAGTTGATGGCTCCATTTTCTGTATAGAACGAGGATGCCTTGAACCAGGCTTCGATCGTAATGGCGATGGTAAAGGAATGGAGCGAGTTAGAGTCCGCCACGCGCACATAACTTGCCTGCCCATCCAGATTGAGCACGCGGTTAGCGGCTGATTCGGCGGCTGTTGCCCGGCCGGATGACTTATCAGAACCAGAGGATTGGCCAAAGGCCTGGCCAACAAGACCCGTCACTGCGATGATGGCGATGTACTTTTTCATTTTCTATCTCCTGCCCATTTTCACCAGGGATGAACAAAATGTCATCAACTATATTACCGTAGAGTCTGACGGTCGGCCTCTGATTTCTCCTTCAGGGCACTGAGATTGAGCTTCCGACACCTGGATTGCTTGAGCTACTTCCTGGCAGAAACGGCACAAAAGCCTTACCCTCTCAGAGGACTGAATGTCAGCTCTTGCGGTTGGCTTTTTGTGCCGTTATGCGTATTGATTTTAGTACCACTAATGACGTCTATTGACCTGCCGGCCCGGGTAGTGGCGGTATGGGAACAAGCTCAGCGTCCGGCGTGAATTTTATCTGTCCTGAACTCTTGAACCACTCTTGCCAGGCTGCGATGGCCTGCTCGTTTTCTTCGGCAGTGGCGTTGGGGTCATAGCCGAAATTCTGACCGGTGATAAGACGCAGCCGGTTGATCATCATGGCGAGACTCTGTTCTGCGGTCGGTCCCTCGTGGCATCCCTCTCGCATCCCATCGGCGATAATGAGCGGGTCGTCGGCCAGGTCGAAGGAGCCGGCTGCTTTGATGCTTCGCAATGCCTGGATCATCTTGGGCAGGACCTTCTCAAAATCCAGTTTCGCCATGTCGGTCATGCCTTTGGCTTGATACGCCAGCGCTCTGGCAAAGTTGTAGGACGGTATATTCCAGCCAGCCTCGGCAACCATATCAATAGCCTTGGAGAGGCGGTAGATAGCCCCGTCGTAGTTGCCTGCGTCGTAGAGTGCCTTGCCCATCCAGAGCCATGCCCAGTTGCGCCCGGGTGACAACTCGACGACTTTGCCGAACAGCTCGGCGGCCCTGACCGGGTCGCCGCCGGCCAGGGCGCGTCTGGCATCCTCAAAGTAGCCCTGGGCGACCTTGCCTGTTTCCTCTTTTCGCCTTTCTTCTATCATCCACTCGGGTTCCTCGCAAGGCGGTGCTCCGGGTCTTTTATCCACCACGACAACGCCATCAGGAACAGCAATGTCAAAGGTGCCCTCCGGCGGGATTTCATAGTCAATCTCGTAGTCTCCATGGGCAATTGGCAGCTTCGTTTTTGGATCGATGTAGATATCCATGTCAGCAACAACCCATCGCAGATGATGCGCCGGCCGGCCTTTGTACTGCGCGTTCTCCTTGACGGTGCAGTAGTCCGGGCCCCCATCGGCCAGTTCTTGGAACACCTTGCCGGGGGCGTAGATCCATGTCCAGCATTTCTCATTTGCGTTGTAGAGGATCACGGTGTTCTTGTCCGGATGGTGGACCATGACGGTCTGCCGGTCGTCCACCACAAAGAAGTTGCGCTGCGGCGACTCTTGGCGATACCGGGCCTGGATTCCGTCAGGACCTATCTCGATCCATCTTTCATCTTCAATATTCCCAGCTTTGTCACGCTGCATAATGTGCATAAAGCGAACATGCTTAAACGCCTCGACAGTTTGGTCGATGGCGTAAGCAGGGGTAATCAACTTATCCAGAAAGG
>CAZPJZ010000209.1:0-5063 GCA_964586995.1 uncultured Pirellulales bacterium
ATTACGGTTGAGGATTTGCAGGAGGAAATACGTCGGCTGGTCGCCGCCGGCATGAGCATTTTGGTCACCGATCACAATGTCGAGAGGACGCTCGAGGTGGCAGATTATGCCTACATAATTGACCATGGCCAAGTCATAGGGGCTGGCTCACCAGCCGAGATTGTCCGCAACCAGACTGTAAGAAAACTCTACCTGGGCAATACCTTCGCCGGCGATGAATTCGATGAAAGATAAGGTCGTTATTCACAAAACTTGACATAACCACCGGCCTGATGCTAAATAATGTATTTAAAATACCACCATTCGTAAGGAAATACCGCTATGGCAATCAAGAGAATAAAGGTATCCAACTTCAAAAGTTTCAAAGACTTAGAACTTGAACTCGGACCATTTAGCGTCTTGGTCGGCGCAAACGCCTCCGGAAAATCAAACTTCACGCAGGTTTTCAAGTTCATTAGAGACATAGCATCACAGGGACTTGATAACGCCATATCTCTGCAAGGTTCTGAGTATGTAACAAATGTATCCACTGGGTACCCCAAAAGCCTACAAATCGCAGTTACCTTTGAACTGAACTTTGCTTTCAGAGCAACAAAATCATTGGCAGTGGGTGTAACAGAGGCCACTTACACGTTTGAGCTACAATTCGAGAAAAACGGTACCGGCTTTGAGATCAAACACGATGAATTCAATCTGAGTTGTGATTACCTTGAGTGGCCCGCACGAAGAAAAAAGCCTCCTGAGAAGTCTGACGTCCGTGCGTCAGGACACATAGTCCTATCTAACGTAGATGGTACCATTGGTGTTCGCGTAGAAAAACCCTCGGACTTGGAAATAGGGAGTGTAGACATCATCCCTGCGTTTTGGGAAGAAGTCAAGTTGCCATCAAGAACCGTTCTTCTGGAGACTCGGTACGTGATTTTCCCACCCATACAGTCGGTTCTCGCCAGTATCGGGCTATACGATTTTGACCCAAAACTTGCCAAGGAGGCTACACCAGTGGCTGGGAAGTCAGAACTAGAGGAGAACGGAAGGAACCTCTCTTTGGTGCTCAAGAACATTATTGAGGACACAGACAACAAGAGGAAGTTCTCCAACCTCTTAAGAGACTTGCTGCCATTTGTGGACGACTTGAAAACGGACAAATTCGCAGATAGGTCTTTAATGTTCAAGCTGAGCGAGAGTTATCACAAAGACGAATATTTCCCAGCATCTTTCATCTCTGACGGCACAGTAAACATAAGTGCTTTGCTTATCGCTATGTATTTTGAGAAGAAGGGCCTGATCATCGTTGAAGAGCCAGAGAGAAACATCCATCCAGGTCTTATCTCCAGATTGATGGAGATGATGAAGGATGCGTCTAAGAACAAACAAATTATCGTCACCACTCATAGCCCGGAGGTTGTGAAACACACCGACATAGAAAACCTCTTACTCGTACGCCGAGATAAAGAGGGCTTCTCTACCATATCCAAGCCGGGCGAAAAGGATGAAGTGAAGATATTCCTTCAGAACGAACTTGGTCTCGATGAGATATTTGTCCAGAACTTGTGGGGGGTCTGATGAATCATGTATAGACGCATGGACGTACTTCTTGAGGGGCCGAGCGATGAAAGGTTCTTCGACGCGGTGATAAGACCCATGCTCCAAGAGCAGTACGACTATGTACAAACGTGGAAATATGCAGGAGAAAAGCAGGAAAGGATAAAGAACTACCTAAAGTCCATTCACGCAATGAAGGCCGATTATTTCTTCTTGAAAGATATTAACATTTCACCTTGTATAACCGCAAAGAAGGGCGCTATCCAGAAAGACTACGACAAATTGATCGATCCAGCTAATGTCATTATAGTAGTCCGAGAAATAGAGAGTTGGTATCTTGCTGGTTTGGATGACAAAAACTGCAAGAGTCTAGGGCTCTCGAAGTTTTCGCAAACGGACGATGTTACAAAAGAGCAATTCGAAAAGTTGATCCCCGAAAAGTCTATCAGAATCGACCTCATGATTGAGATCCTGAAGAGGTTCTCTACGGAAACAGCCAAGTCCAAGAACAAGTCATTCTCCTACTTCCTCGATAAATTGCCCAGGATACTTCTCAAAGGCGCAAGTAAATGCAAGGAATAGACTTTGGCAAATGTCGAATTACTCGCTATCCGGCTGAGGTGCTGACAGAACCTGCCAAGCCGGTAGAAAAAATCGACGACAACATCCGCCAACTTGTGGAGAAAATGAAAGATATTATGCTGGCAAATAAAGGCGTCGGCCTTGCCGCGCCGCAGGCGGGCGTGCCGCTTCGCCTGTTTATCATTTCACTGGATGGAAAAAGAGAAAGCGTCCGTGTCTACATAAACCCAACTGTGACGCCTACCGGTGAGCTTGCCGAGATAGAAGAAGGCTGCCTGTCTGTGCCGGGTATTTACACGAAAATACGGCGATACAAACAGTGCAGTGTCACGGCCACGGACCTTGACGGCAAGGAATTCACTGAGGAAGCTGATGGTCTTTACGCTCGATGTCTACAGCACGAGTACGACCACATAGAAGGAATAACTATCGCCGACCGGATGCCCTCTACCGCGAAAATTGCCCATCGAAAACAGTTGAAAAAACTCAGAGAACAGTACGGGAAAGATAACGAAACGTAAGAATATTTAGCCCCGCAATTCATTGCGGGGTTCAGGAATTCCGTCGCCGTACCGGCGACGGCTAAACGCAAAAGAACCATTATGAACATCGTCTATCTCGGTAGCGGCGAATTTGGTCTTGCGAGCCTCGATGCTTTGCTTGCGTCAAAGCACCAGTTGCGTTTCATCGTAACGCAGCCGCCGCGGCCAGCCGGCAGGGGCAGAAAGTCCACGCCTACGCCGGTTGCCTGCTGGGCAAACGCCCATTCGGCCCGTTTCATCGAGCCGCAAGACGTCAATACACCGGACGTCCGCCAAGAAATCGCCGGCTACGAGCCTGACTTGATCGTGGTAATCGCATTCGGGCAAAAAATCGGCAATGAACTTATAAATCTGCCCGGCCCTGGACGAGCCATAAACGTGCACGGCTCTTTGCTTCCGAAATATCGGGGCGCTGCACCGATAAACTGGGCAATAATCAACGGCGAAACCGAAACCGGCATAAGCATAATAACTCTGGCAGAAAAAATGGATGCCGGCCAAATCCTGGCACAGCGAGAAACCGAGATTCTGCCCGATGAAACAGCCGGCCAGCTTCACGACAGGCTGGCGAAAATCGCCGCACCGCTCCTTTTGGAGACTATAGACCGGATCGCCAATGGCACCGTTTCATACAGTGAGCAAGACCATTCCCAGGCAACTCTTGCACCGAAGCTGAAAAAATCGGATGGATTCCTGGACTTCAATGAGCCTGCCGAAGTTTTGGCCCGAAAAATCCGCGGCCTCTGGCCCTGGCCCGGCGCGCAGGCCACGTACACCTCAAAGAAGACCGGCAGGCCACTAGCGGTAATAATAGCCAGAGCCGCGACCGTAGGGGAGCAGCAGCCTGGCCTTCAGCCGGGAGCGCTTGATGACACCCTGAATGTTGTATGCGGCAGCGGTGCATTGAAGATCGTCGAAGTCAAGCCTGCCGGCAGCCGACTGATGGACTTCAAGGATTTTGTCAACGGCTGGCATATCCAGCCCGGCGACCTCTTCACAACAATAGACGAGTGAACATGCCGGCCCAGAGCGATAAATCCGCCCGCGAGATAGCAATCCAGGTTTTGAACCATTGTGACCCGCGCCGCGACTATGCCGGGCCAATCCTCGACAAATTGCTGCCGCAAACCGCTGAAAAACAACGGGCCACCGACCTAGTATTCGGGACCATAAGAAACCGCTTTGCCATTGATGAAGTGGTAGCGGAGTTTTCCGGCCGGCCTGTCCGGAGGATGCCCACCAAGCTGTTGAACATCATCCGCCTGGCCGCCTACGAGCTAATCTACTGCCCGGAAACGCCCGATTACTCCATCGTCAACGAAGCGGTCGAAGCCACCAAGGCCATCGGTGGCCAAAAACAGACCGGCTTTGCAAACGCGGTCTTGCGCCAAATCGCAAGACATGTAACTAACCGTCAGGCCCAGCTTTCCTCGGCCGAGCCGCCAAGCACCATCCCGCAGACGCCTCTGACCGGCTGTGAATTTGACAGGAAATTTTTGCCACAGGTCAAAGATTCGCCGGCCGATTATTTTAGCGCGGCTTTCTCCCTGCCCAAGTGGCTGATAACTGACTGGCTCACCGGCTATGGCTTAGAAAAAACATGGCAGATTTGCTTTGCATCCAACCGTAGGCCCGGCATTTACATAAGGCCGAACACACTGAAAATCACCGCCCAGGAATTGGCTGAGCATTTGCGCAGGACTGATATTGACCATGAAATAGTCCCCGAAGTCGAAATGATGCGAATCAATAGTCCACAGGATGTAACCCAGCTTGCGGGTTTTGCACAAGGTTTGTTCACCGTTCAGGATATAGCCGCTTCACAGGCGGCCAGGCTGTGCCGGGCACATCTTCGAGGTGATGGTGGGCAGAGCCCACCGTACATACTCGATCTGTGTGCCGCACCAGGCACAAAAACAACGCAACTGGCAGAGCTGACCGGCGATTCGGCAACAATTCTGGCGACCGACATCAGCGCCGAACGTTTACAGCAAGTAAGGCAAAACGCTGCCAGGCTTGGCATAAAAAGCATTAGCACCATCCCATACGCAGACCTTGAGAAGGACCCTGCCGAGCTTGGCCAATTCGACGCGATCCTGCTCGATGTGCCGTGCTCAAATACCGGCGTCCTGGCCAGGCGCGTTGAGAGTCGCTATCGGCTGAGGCAAAACACGATAGCAGAATTGACCAAAACACAGTCTGAACTACTGCAAAAGGCAGCAGGACTGGTAAAGCAGGGCGGAAAAATCTGCTACAGCACCTGCAGCATTCAAAAGGCTGAAAACAGCGAGCTTGTGACAGATTTTCTGCGGAGAAACCAGAACTTTGAGCTTTTGTGCGAGCGAATCTGGTTACCATCAGCCGAAGGCTTTGGTCACGATGGCGGCTACGTGGCAA